>JAHJQU010000212.1 GCA_018819005.1 Pseudomonadota bacterium
CCCCGACTGTTACGATAGGCCTCTTCGTAAAGTTGGAAGGCGCGCAGAAAACACTTCCGGAGCATCACCGGATCCTTCACTCGTTCGCCGTAGTCCCGGTAAGCCCGAGCTAAAGGCGCAAGGGTTCCCTGGTCCCGATTGCCTTCCCTCAGAAGCTGGGTAAGCACCGTCAAAGCCTCTCCCGGAGCGCCGGTGCGGATCAGGGTTAGGGCCTGGAGCTGGCGCAGCGGCACATCTTCCGGAAAATCCAGTCGTGCCCGTTTAACCAGATCATACGCGAAGAGGGGCTCGCCCTGTTTCAGCAAGGTTTCGATATCCAGGCGCACCTGCAGGAGATCCCTTTCCGGAGTGCGGGGTAGCTCAATGTTGATACCGGCTTCCAGCAGGGCATCCAGATTCTCCCGGGCCGCGGCCAGTGTATGAGTCTTCTGCTCATTGTTGAGAGCATCAAAAGCCAAACCTTGGCGACGGATTTGCCACAGCTCATCGGGGTATTGTCGTACCAGATCCCGGTGAACTTGACCAGCCAGGATTTCAAGAAGCTCCTGATAGCGGGAAGGGTTCAAGAATTCGGATGTCATGTGATAGATGACTTTCTGTTGGAGTGAAAAATCGTCAATGTTGCAGCCTCGTGAGAGAGGCAAGCATCCAGAATCATGCAGTTGATACCTTTCGCGTCTCGCGTTGATAAGATATTGATTTACGTAGTGATTATAGGTAGGCAAATTCTGCTTGTCAAGGGATATTATGACAGTCCCAACTCATGGTTGAGCGAAGCGGGCGGTTTAAAGAATTTGAATCGCGAAGACGCGAAGGACGCGAAGGGTTTTAGACAGGATCAACAGGATTGTCAGGATTGTTGCCTGTCGGCAGAAGCAAAAGCAAGAAACTGAAAAACTGTAAAGAATTTTAGACAAGATTAACAGGATAGACAGGATTGTTGCCTATCGGCAGAAGCAAAAGCAAGAAACTGAAAAACTGTAAAGAAGTTTAGACAGGATCAACAGGATTGTTGCCTGTCGGAAGAAGCAAATTAATATGATATAGTTGTTATTAACGCCTGACTTTCCCCTCCTTCATCATGTCCAATTTTCATATTTGAGATTTGGAATTCTCGAAAATTCCTTGATGTTATTTGAAACAATCGTTAAATTCAGAGTCAGGGCATGGGCGGCGATCAGCATATCAAGCGGGCCGATTGTTTTGCCTTCGGATTCCAGCAATGCCCGTATTTCCCCATAACACGCGACCAGTCTTTGGCCATGAAAAGGAAGAATTGTCAGCGGCAGCAGAAACTCATCAAGGGCGCTCTGATTTTGATTTTTGTTTTTGCTTTTCTCAATTCCATATTGCAATTCCGCGTGCGTTATTGAAGAAATCCCAAATTCAGAAACGGGATGTTGGGCAAATTTTTTCAGCACCTTTTGCGGACTTTCATTTATGACGTAAATGCAAATATTTGTGTCCAGGAGGTATTTCATTTGAACATCGGCTCTCGCTTCTGATTTTCCAAAGGCTGATTGCGCTCGATTTTAAAATCTTTCGCGAAATGCTTCAGGCTGTTAAAAAGAGTGTCCCATGATTTCTCTTTGGGTAAAAGCATAATCACTTCGCCTTCTTTTTTTATATACACCTCATCGCCCGTCATTCTGAATTCCTTCGGCAACCTGACTGCCTGACTCTGCCCGTTCATAAACAATTTCGCTGTTTTCATAATTACCTCCGCCATCAATATATATTTTCAGTATATATTAACGATATTGTTTGTCAAGTACTCGGAAAGGATATTATGACATAAATATCCATCCACCAAATTCCGCCATTGATTTAGAAAGAGGGGGTTTTTTGAGCGGCCAAATGATAAGAATTGCTTTTCACGTCTTGATTTATCGCATTAATCGGCTTGTACGTCAAGTTTAAGCGGGCATTTTATGTATGGGGTATGCCGGTGGTTTTCGGGGAATTGGTGAAAGGGACCCGGGAAGATATCATGAGGTCCGTTGTGGATGATATCCTTTCCGAAAAAGATTTTGAGAAAATGCGGGGAGCTTCAATAATTACTTGGAGTCTTCAAGTGCAAAACGAAGTTTTTTTGTGGTGTTGAGGATAACGTCGATTATCTGCTGAATTTTTGCAGAGTCCATGGTATTGGATAAGCCCACTACCCATACAGCCAGCGCCGGACCCTTTCTGTTGTGCAGAGCAACGGCTACCGCCTTTATACCGGGGATGTACTCTTCATCATCAATCGCATAACCAAGGGCCCGAACCCGATCCAATTCGACCAGGTATTCTCCTTCATCAACGATTGTGCGGGGAGTGTAGCGTGGAAGCCCTTTCTCTCTGATCATCTGTTTAACATGATCGGTACGGATCCCGGCAAGAAACACCTTACCGACCGCACCCGCGAAAAGCGGGATAGTGGTGCCTGCCGGCGCTGAAATTTTTATCGGCTCTTCGGCTTCGGCAGTAATCATGATCAAAACGCGTTTGCGGATTAACCCGCCCAAAAAAACGGTTTCACCAATTTGTCCCCTAATCTCGTTGATGAATGGCTGAGTTATTTCAGCCATTTTAAGATAGTTCCAGTTTGTAAATGCCAGATCCGTAATGGCAGAACCGAGATAAAACCTGCGGCCATCAGGCTCCTGTGCCAGGGCGTCTTCTCTCAACAGTGCATGAATAAGACCATGAGTCGTACTTTTGCTGTAGCCTAGTTTCTGTACCAGCTCGGTCTGTCCGAGCATCTTGGGCGACTCAGCAACGACCCGCAGCAGTTGGAAAATTTTGTGTACTGCCGGAGCCTTATAGCCTGGTCCCCCGGCGTCTGAAGTTTTATTAAGCATGAAAAATCCACCTTTTTTTCTGCACGATATCTACTTGGTGTCCATCCGGAAACCAAATTTGGACACATGTGAGTTTCCAATTCGGAAATAGGCATTTTGGGCAAGCTCAAGAAAATCAAGGGATTGCGCGGAGACATACGCTTTGTACGTCGCACAAGAAATCCCGCAGATTAACACAGAGATCGCACAAAAGAGCCATTTCCGGATGGAAACTACTTATCCGCCGGCCAGCATCAATGTTATGTATATTTCATCCCCGGCCTTAACCGGCTTCTTAAGCTCGTCCGGATAGGTGCTTTTCATATTCAGGTAGATTTCGATCAGAGGATGAAGTTTCCCGCCCGGCTTAAATAGCACTTTACCCATCCCCGGATAACGTTCAATCAGATCTTTTAAACAATCCCCGACTGTTTGACCTTTCACATCGACGGTTTCAAGACCGCCGGTGAAATGCCGATGGGTTTTGTGGATGCTAACCTTAACGCTCATGACACTTCCTTTGAGGCCTTTGCATAACACCCCCTTTTGCCCGATTTATTTAAAGACTTGGTTTCTGGTCTCTGGTTTGCAGTTTCTGGTTGTTTCTTTTAACCAGGAACTCCGCCTGAGGCGGACAGGCATTTAACTATAAACCATGAACATAAGCCTTTTGTACTTAGGCAAAATTGGATGTTCTTCAAAGGTCTCCCTTTTATTGCAGTTGACCGCGTCGTGTATGAAGGGAATAATCAGTTCATATTGAAAATAAGAGATTTTACGGTTACGGGGAAAACCTGACAGCCGACTAACGGTTCGCTGATATCGATCCAATCCCCATCTTGCAGCATTAACTCATCGAGTGAGAGCAGATTGGTTTTCAACCGGGTTTCCCGCCGGATAACATTTCCCACGCTGCACGCGATATCTTTCTCAAAGATGAGAATAACAGGCCTTTTCTTTTCAATTGAATTGCAAAGGGCGGCTTCTAAAGATGTTGCGAACAATTCCAGTTTCGGATAAGAAGCCCTGACAGGGTCCTTGAAATATAAAGCTACGACATCTTCCCCCTCGATCAAATCGAATCTCTGGAACGCGCTTTTAACCTGTGATACCACATGTTCAATACTTAACCTGGATCTCTCCACGTCAACCCTGAGTACGGGAACATTTCTTATGGGAAATGATATTGTGTCATCCATAAATCCTGAGGAACCCGATATTGACAGGGAATAGGCGCCGGCGCCTATGACTGTTGCCCTTATTTTATTGATGGGTTCAACAACCGGAGCCTTTAATTCCGGTATCAAAGCGATTATTTTATCCGAAAGAATTTCTCCCATATCACCGTAATTACCGGTAGCCCCATAGATAAATTCAGCCACACCCCCTGAAAATGAATATTCATCTATTGTGCTGGGAAAATTCAGGCTTTCTGTCACCATTAACTCTTTCGCCAAAAATGAATTCGCAGGGCCGGTCATTACCTCTATTAATGCTACGGCCAATTCCGATGCAATTTTTTCAATATCCTCTTTTGGAATCCTATCTCCTGTTTTATAATTCAATCCGATATGTTTCATAACCTTTTGGGCGGGCTCGGACAGCCTTGATATTGCTCCCTCAGAATTTATTGAAAGCAACCTGCCTCCAACAGATATACAGCTTGTAGAGACGACCTCGCCATTTATTGATATGGCCAGGTTGGAAGTCCCGCCTCCGATGTCACACGACAGTATTGTTTTGCCGGTATCTTTTGATCTGGCGGTTGCACCCGAACCCATAGCAGCGAGCAGGCTTTCGAAATTGGGACCTGCGGTTGCCGCGACAAATTTTCCGGCATCTCTGGATAAAGCTTCCGCTATCTGTTTTGCATTATGTTTTCTGGCCGTCTCTCCGGTTACGATTACCGCGCCTGTCTGGATATCGGCCGGATCGATTCCCGCCCGCTCACATTCTTCCCTGGCAAAGTCGGTTAATTTATTGAGATCAATGGTATCATTATCCAATAAAGGCGTATCTATTATCCTTCCCTCATAGATAATATTTCTTTCCTCAATCCGGAAACGACGGGAGGAAGAGATCTCGTCTCGTAATAATACCAGATTTGAAAAAACCAGATGAGTCGTTGAACTGCCTACGTCTATACCGACAGAAAGCAATTCGATTGTGTTGATTTCCATTGTTATTTCTCATAGACAAGCTGAAGATAGGAAATGCTTCAGCCTATCCACCTGAGCTGTTATATTTGTTCCTGAATCGCCGTTGCATGTTTCTGTGAGGCGTAAAGACGGGTTGCTGCATTGCGCTTCTTTATAGTGGTCATGTTATCTGCCGCAACAAAATCAACCGCTTTCATATCGCAGAAACGGACGCACTGTGGTTGCCCGCCGCAAAGATCGCATTTGAATACCTTTTTATCGATCTGGTTATAATTCATTGCCCCGAACGGACAAACGCTCACACATGAACGGCACCCGATGCACAGGGTGTGGTCTATGGTCAGGAAACCATAATCCACATCCCGTGATATGGCTCCTACCGGGCAGACATTTTTACACGGCGCATCTTCGCACTGCTGGCAGATCATCGGTACGTACTGGCCTTCTTCTTCCCATTTGACAATTTTGATTCTGCTTCTGGCGGGATTGGATATTCCGTCATGCATTACAGTGCAGACCAATTCACAAAGACGGCAACCGGTGCACTTCTGATAATCTACTGTCAGAACTTTCTCCATTGTTTTATCCTCTCTGCAATCTACTATAATAGGTGTGATGGTTCCAGGTTAAGGCCGAGTCGATCCATGGTCGCGGATGTCGGTACGCCTTGTTTGTCCCAACCGCAGTGGTTGTAGAATTCATCCACCATTTTTTTGAATTTTTGACGATCTATTGTCAGCCCGACAACATCGGGAGCACCGCGCTTTGTAGGTTCATCAAAATAGCGGTGATTGAGCATATCTCCTTTTTTCAGATCGTTCCGTGTCAATCCCTCTCTCAAATTGAATAACCGTTCAAGATTGTTGCACCGCTCGGAGATCTCCCAAAGCTCCACAGGCGTAAATTCAAGGCCTGTGTTGTAATAGATCACCTTTGGCCAGTCCTCAAAATTAGGCAGGGTAGCTCCCAGAAATACTGTGTGGTATTTGCATATTCCAAGGCAATCAACTGCCATGAAACAGTTTTGATGCCAGAAGACCTGCCAGGGCTTGCCCTCATAGTCTGTATGTTCAGAGCTTAACGGGCCATCGTAGGGAACAGGATTGCTGTAAATCTTGCGCATAATCTTTTCGGGCAGGTGGTACAGGTCAATTGCCGGCCGGCTGCGAAGATGGTCGGATCCCCGTGAGGCAGTGGCAATGTTCAGAGCCAGGCCCGGCGTACCGCGTTCATCAGAATGCAGATTGCTCATGCCTTTAACCTGGACCAGATATTCAAAAGAATTTTTGCCGATTTTTTCGGATGCAGGGATACCGCCATCGGCAAGGACATCACCCAGCCAGCCCTTGCGAAGACAAATGCGATGCACCATCTCAAGAAGCGCTTCATCATTGCCGAATCGCAGATCCAGCCCGTCGGTCTCCTTGCTGGTAATAATTCCCAGTTCATAAAGCTCCATGGCCCATGCGATCATGCTGCCGATTTCAAGGTTGTCAACTCCGTACTGATTAACAAGATGATTTCCCGTCAACACCGTTTCAGCTTTTCTGCAGTCCGGTTCAGATCCAAAAGCGCCAAGGGAGGTATATTCCGGACCCTCATCGTATTTTCCGGCATAGGGTCCGGATGGTATTTTGTACTGGGCGCGGCAGTGAACCTGACATCCAAAACACCCGGTCATATGATGCGGCCCGATGGTTTCAGTGGCAATTTCATCGAGTCTTTCGGGCTCGATGTCGTCGGCATACTCCATCTGATTATATTGAAAGTTGCGGGTACGTAATCCACCCCAGGAGTTTGTGGCTCCCCATATAAAAGGAGTACCCAGAGACCCCTGGGTGCCGCTGACTTTAGCGCTGGTAATCCCCTCGATAAACCGCTTGTTATATTCAAGGGCATCGATGGGATGGGCGATCTTGATGTCCATGGTGCCGCGAACAGCGACAGCTTTAAGGTTTTTTGAACCCATCACCGCACCCATGCCTGTGCGCCCTGCAGCGTTCTTAATACCGGTCATGACATTGGCATATCTCACCAGCTTTTCGCCGGCCTGACCGATAACAGCGCTTTTAATATCCTCATCCCCGAGTTCTTCGCGAATTGCCCATTGAGTTTCTGTAGTGGATTTGCCCCACAGGTAGGCAGCATCACGAATTTCTATCCTTCCGTTGTGAATCCAGATATACACCGGGCTTTTGGCTTTGCCTGTTATAACAAGGTGATGAAAACCGGCCCAGGCCATCTCAGGTGCAAAAAATCCACCCATATTGGCGCTGCCCAGCAAACCGGTAAGCGGTGATTTGGCCATGATGTGAGTGCGGGCAGTGGCCGATGCGCAGGTCGCAGTCAGAATTCCGCCGCTGATCATCAATGGATTATCAGGTCCGAGTGGATCGCATCCCTGAGGCGCGTGATTGTAAAGCAGGTAGGCGTCCAATCCTCGGCCGCCCAGGAATTTTTTTCGAATTTCCATCGGGATCGGTTTGGTTTCAATTTTACCCGTGGAGAGATTGATGTATGCAATTTTTCTATCTAACGCCATCTTTAACCCCCTCCTTTACCTGAGATTTGCTTTTTGATGTTGATAATTTTCTGCTCAATGCTTCGGCCGCGATTTTCCGGTTGACTTCCCATACCGGTCCGCGTATTCGCGGCAGATCTGGTCTCACCCAGTAAATCCGATACTCCATTCCACAGGTTGCGCACTTGATGTGAGCTGCGCCCGGGGATGGCTCCATTCTCTCCATGCAGCTCGGGTTGTGACATCTGACCTTGCCGAAAGTTCTGGTTTTGCGTAAAGATTCGGCTGATGAAAGTTTTTCTGAGTCGTTTGCCATGACAAACTCCTTATTTTTGATTTTGATTATTTTGTCAGTTTAAGAACTATTGTTCACTATCATGAATTAATTATTTTATATATTTACTTGCTTTTTAACAGATTCAAATAGAATGTCAATGATAATTTTCGCATTAATACAATAAAACAGGTGTCATTATTATTTTTATGGTTGACAGAACCCTACTTTTTAATATAAATTATAAACAACCGATTCGTTCATTATGCTGAATTATTTTATTTATCCCTGTCCTTACGGCGATTAAGATGAGACTTTTGCAGAACATTCAATTTTGCTCAAGTTCAAAAGGCTTATGTTCATGGTTTATGGTTACTGGTTCCTGGTTAAAAGAAACAACCAGAAACTGTAAACCAGAGACCAGAAACCAAGTCTTTAAATAAATCGAGCAAAAGGGGGCGTTATGCAAAGGTC
Organism: Pseudomonadota bacterium; assembly: GCA_018819005.1. GTDB lineage: Bacteria > Desulfobacterota > Desulfobacteria > Desulfobacterales > RPRI01 > RPRI01. The sequence continues at coordinate 8,254 of JAHJQU010000212.1, forward strand.
TCAAGATATCCGCATAGCCGTTAGTTAGTGCTATGCTTTATATTAAACAGGTTGTGCCGATGACGATAAAAATGACCTCATGTGAAAACGACATCCCTCCCAGCCGCGCCATTTCTGAAGAGATGGTTGTACGACTTAAAAAAGGCGATCCGTCGGTGCTCATTCCCAGCGATGGCAATATTAGGGCAACCCCCAAAGTTCTGGCTCTCGATCCTCAAAAGTGCAACGGCTGCAAACTCTGTGAAATCGCCTGCTCTCTTTTCCATGACGGTGAAGTCGATCCGGCCCGATCACGAATCCATGTCCTCGAATGGAATTTGAAGGGAATTTTTCTGCCTGTTTTCTGCCAGCATTGCGCCGATGCGCCTTGCAAGGCGGCATGCCCAAAGGACGCCATATCCTGGCAGGATGATTGGGGAAGAGTCGTGATCGATTATGACCGATGTGTGTCGTGTCAAATGTGCGTGGCTGCCTGCCCCTTCGGGTCCATCGGATTCGACAAGGCTCGTGAAGTCGTTTTTAAATGCGATTTGTGCAACGGCCAGCCGCAGTGCGTGAATTTTTGCGAACCCGGAGCGCTGACGTTCGCATATGCTGACAGGATCCCTTATCCGAGAATTCGCCAGGCTGCCGGCATCATGAGGAGATATTAGATGACCTATTTTCAGGTTAACAGCAAATGCAACGGGTGTCTTGCCTGTTTACAAAATTGTCCTGCCAATGCGATCGATGTTAACGACTCAGGCGCCAAGAGAAAGCTGCTGCATAACATGGCACGCTGCGCACGCTGCGGTAATTGCTGGCGCATATGTCCCCAACAGGCCATTGAATTTCAGCACATGCTGACAAACCAGTGGGATGAAGTCGTTGAGCTGGATCTTATTCACTGCCAGGTGTGCGAAGAGCCACTCTATACGTCCGCCTTCAGAGAAACTCTTGCGGGGAAAACAGGCACTTTGGAAACGCCATTGTGTTCCCGACATAAAGAGGCTCTCACCCTGAAGGTCAACGCCCATTTTGCCGGTTACAAATCAGGCCAAACGAGGTAATGTCATGATCGTCGGTGATATCAAACCAATAGAAGAAATCGTGGCTTCAATTTGCGGATATGAAAAAATTCTGATTGTCGGTTGTGGAAGCTGTGTGTCCGTATGCCTTTCCGGTGGAGATCGTGAAGTGCAAATGCTGTCACAGGAATTAAAACGCAAAGTACACTATGAAAATGCTCCGCCTGCCGTTTCGGTGGACAACACTCTGAGACAATGCGAACTGGATCTCATCAAAGCCTACCACAAAGTACCCGAAGGAACTGATGCCGTACTTTCCATGGCCTGCGGCGCCGGTGTTCAAACCATGGCCGAAGCCCTGGATCCGCTGCCGGTACTTCCGGCATTAAATACAACCTTTTTAGGAGCATCCTTTGAACCGGGAATTTGGCAGGAAATGTGCGTGGGCTGCGGGAACTGTCTGTTGACCCTTACCGGCGGCATTTGCCCGATTGCCCGCTGCTCAAAAAGCCTGTTGCACGGACCGTGCGGAGGCACCAACGGCCGGAACTGCGAAGTAAGCCCGGATATCCCATGCGCCTGGGTTAAAATCATTGAGCGGCTGTCCAGGCAAAATAAACTTGATCTGCTCTCCGGAATACACGAACCAAGAGACTGGCGTCCAGGAGGCGCGGCGGGCCCGCGAATCCGGATGCGGACCGGTGTCGGCGGCAGTCCCGGTTTCCCATGATGAAAAAAATGGCCATCATAACCAGTTATTTTGATGGCGAATCCTATGGGCTGCTGGGGCCTCAAATGGCCGCGACCGTGATTCAGGAGAACACCCCCTATGAGTGCATCGTTATTGCCGTAACCCATTCGGATGACAAGACCGTTTTAAAAAAAGCTCTTTCAGGCTATTTCGGCAGGGAGATGCCGATTGTCGGTTTTTCCAGCCTGAGCGGCAGGGAAGACCTTTTTCTCTTTGCCAAAGCGCTTAAAGCAGAGGGAGCAGTAACCATTCTCGCAGGTCCTCAATCGGATGTCGATTTTTCGGGAGAAACAGGCTGGAGGGATTATCCGCATCGCTTTCGCGGACTCTCGGAGTGCTTTTCCTTTGCCCTGCAAGGGCCCGCGGAACAGGCTATTCCGGTATTGGAAGGAATTGCTAACGGGCAATGGCGGAACGCATCCGGTCTGCTGTACACTGACGATGAAGGCCGAATCGTTAAAACTCCCCGGCAGTCATGGAAGAATAAATTCCTGCGCAGGGTCCGGTGGAACAACCTCTACCGGGTTGGACGGGCAGGTCTTGAAAATCCGACAATAAATTCGGGCCAGGTGCTTCAGCATATCGGATGTCCTCATGCGGCCCGCGCAAAACTGATCGAAGTAGATTATCCTTACCATTTGGATAAAAAGGGAGATAAAAAGATAAGACTGAAGTTCAGGGGATGCAGCTTCTGTGATGTTTCAAGTGACAAGGGCTTTTACGGGGCCCTGAATTCTGAGACGGTCCTTTCCCAGATTGCATGCCTTCCTGAGGATTCAGACGGAAGAAAAATCAGCTTTGAACTGATCAACGAAAATGCCCTTCCCGGCCTGCCCCTTCTTATTCGGGAAAGTAGTGAGCGGGGGATGTCTCTGACTCAGATCAATCTCACCTTAAGGGCCGACTGGTTTCTCAGTAATGAAAATTATCTCAGAGAAGCCCTGCACATGGCTCGAAAGCTGCGGATGCGAATTATGTTGTCTTCCATCGGCTTTGAATCCTTTGATGATCGAATTCTGAGAAATCTGAACAAGGGCCTGACCGTGAAGACAAACATTGACGCCATTTTGCTCATGCGTCGGCTTAAAAATGAATTTCCACTGCAATGGGCCTATTCCAACCGGGACGGTGCCAATCACGGGTTTATTCATCCGACGCCGTGGGATTCCCCGGAGACGGATTTTAATATTCAGCAGGTCACAGCCTCCTGTCGCATGCATTCGGACATACTTCCGGCCCACAGCGTCCCTTTGATAATCCATCATGCCTCAGGCCTGGCCGACTGGATCCGCGAAATCGAAACAAGCGAAAAGATGCTCTTTGAGCGATACGTTTCGGTTATTGGATGGTGGCGGGAAGCTCTGTTGGGTCGGTATTGAAGCCCGGCCCCAAAGGGTATGTTATTCAAAGGTCTTGGAGCTATTTGTCGGCTTTATGGTCCGCCAAAATCTTGGCCATATAACCACCGATGCCCATGGGAGTCATATCTCTTCCGACCTGCAGTTTTTCCAGTGTATCCAAAAAGGCTTTGGCAGGTGGCGAAAGTTGCTGGTCTTTTAAGTAGGCTATGCTGACATCAAGATAAATTTTAGGTCCCTTCAAAGGGATCGTTACCAGTTTGTGCTGCGATATCTCCTGAATGACAGCCTCCCGGACCAGAAAGGAAACCCCTTCACCCACCTGTACCAGTTGTTTGATAAATTCGGCGTTGCTGGTTTCCATAAGAATATTGGGGCTGCAGTGGTCTCCGGCAAACAAATAGTCAACCAGTCTGCGCGTTCCGGAGCCTTTATCCTTCATTATGAAAAGCTCATGGGCCAGTTCTTTGAAAAAGATGGACTTTCTTTTCGCAAGAGGATGATTGGGGCCTACTATCACCGCCATCTCTTCTTTGCTGAAAGGAATAAAGCGGACCCCTTCAATCTCTTCCGCCTTGGCGATTATGGCCACTTCATTCTTGAACTCAAGCAGGCTTTGTCCCATTTCGCGGGAGCTGCCTTCGTTTAATTCAATCCTTATATTCGGATAGCTGCGATGAAAGGCGGATATCATAACCGGCATAAAATAGCGCGCATAAGCTTTTGTGGTGCCGATACGCAGTATGCCACGATTGAGTTTGCGGATGTCGTCGATGGCGTTTTCGATCTCTTTTTCGATCTCAAATACGTTTTGCGCGTACTCAAACAAGGCCTGTCCTTCACTGGTCAGGAATATGCAGCGTCCTATTTTTTTGAAAAGCTTCAGTCCGCAGAACTCTTCGAAGGCTTTGATTTGGGCTGTGACAGCCGGCTGGGAAATAAAGAGTTCGGCGGCGGCCCTGGTATAATTTAATGTTTTGGCCGCATGATAAAATATGCGTAACTGATTGAAGTTCATCATAGCGTAAAACCTAATCGACCCACAGCGAACCGGATTTGGATAGAAAAATGTTATGTATTTATATCATCCATAAGCGTGGCTTATGGATAGCATAAATAATATTGGTTTGACAGGATTTTTTTATTTATCCATTATAAACTTTATGGACTCGTAAAAAGTCGGAATTCAGACGGCAAAGTAAAAAGCTCATTATACAAGGCACGCGAATCTTGAGGAATGAAGCGTACTTATTGGTACGCTGCAATGACAAAAGATGAAGCGCAACACAGTAGAATGACTTTTTACGAAGCCGTCAAGCTTGGTTTCTAACCCCGATAAACGGGATAAGTAAGTTTACGAAATTATTTCAGCCACTCTTTTAAGTACCCCCTCGAGGGGTAAAAAACGCAGAAAATAATTTCTAACTTTCTAACCCCATAACAAAGGAGGAAAAATATGGCCGAACAAACCGCAGGAAGATTCCCTGATCCCCATGAGTATAATGTCCCGCCCGAACTCGATGGATGGGATGAGATGTACCCTTCCCACCATTTGTTCTCTGAGGACCGGGGTGAGTGGGAAAAACAGCAATTCTGGTACCTGGATAAGATTCACGCCCCCGAACCAATGCCGCCTTTGGATTTGCTTTTTCAAGAGGCATGGCAGATCTCCCTTTCCCAATACACAACGCGCGTATTCTGCATACCCCCCGCCCAGGGTATTGCCCAGCGCATGGTGGGTTGCTACATGTACATCTGCGCCATCGCTCCGCCGCCGGATGCTATCATCGGCGAGAAAGCAGGTCATTTCCAAAAACGCGTTTTTTATGTTTTCGATCATTATCAGGAGCTTTGGGACAAGTGGTTGGTCAAGTTCAACGCCCTCGGCGAGGAGATGAAGAATCTTAATGTTCCGACTCACCTGCCCAAGTATGTGCCGGATGAGGAGGTTTTGCCGGCCCCCACGGGCTGCTACGTCTCCTATGATGTGATCTCATCCTTTGACAAACTGGTCAACATGATGTTCAAGGGCTGGCAATACCACTTCGAGATGCTCAACTTA
>JAHJQU010000024.1 GCA_018819005.1 Pseudomonadota bacterium
CACAGGAATGACGACCTTGTCTAATAAAATAACGGCTTAAAGAGTTTCAAGTCAAGTTAATTTTTTCATTCTCATTTATGAGAGTGTCCTTTGGAACATTCTCAGGATCTTCAGTGACTAAAAGAGGAAGTTGATCCGGGTGTTGGCTTTCAGGAATCGGGGGATTTACAAGTCCTTTTATTTCTTCAGGAGTCGGGAGGTCTTTTAAATCCTTCAACCCGAATATCTCAAGAAAACGCTTTGTTGTAGAATATATGAGGGGGCGGCCCGGTATCTCTTTCCTTCCAAGGACGCGTATCAGTTTGAGCTCGAGCAGCATTCTGAGAATACCCCCGCTGTCGACACCTCTTATGTGCTCTATTTCGCTCCGGATAATAGGCTGCTTATATGCAATAATTGTCAGGGTTTCGAGGGCGGCTTTGCTCATTCGCAGAGGGTTAGGCTGCACCAGTTTTTTTATCCATTCGGCATATTCTGGTCTGGTGCGAATCTGATATCCTCCCGCTACTTCAACAAGTAAAAACCCACCATTTCTCTCCTCATATTCCCTGGCAAGCCCCCAAAGAACATCTTTAATTTCTTTAGTGCCGACAGGAACGATACTTTTAATCCGGTCGGTTGAAAGGGGCGTGTCTGCTACAAAGAGCAGGGTCTCTATGATGTTTTTCAGATCTTGTTCGGTTGGAATAGACATAGTATCCTGATATCACCAATTGACGGCTTTAAAAAAATCATAAAAATACTTCTCTCAATTATTTGAGATAAAGGGGTCGAGGTTATCCATCATAAATAAAAAAGCCTGATTACACCTGTTTGAACATTCTGGATGATTCCTATCAGAGCAAGTTTAACCATTTCGAGTATTGCAAGAAAAGTTACAACAAGTTCACTTTTTGTGGCATTTTCATCAAAAAGCTGATCGAATGTAACGCTTCCTTTTTTTTCGAATATATCCACAAGTTGGTTAATCTTTTCTTTTACGGAAATTTTGTCGGTTGTAAAATCAATTCCCTTGGAAGCCGGAATCTTTTCGAGCAATTTCTGGAAAGCATCCATCAGTTCAAAGAGGCCGACTTTAATAACCCTGTCTTCATTATCTATCGGGAGTTCTTTCCTGTCAAGAATCCTGCTGAAAGTATTTTCTCCAAGGATATCCCTTTCAGAAAGCCTTGCCGCGGCCGATTTCATCTGGAGATATTCAAGAAGGGGTCTTGTAATTTCCATGCGCGGGTCATCTTCATCTTCAGCTCCATTTTCATTTAGAGGAAGAAGCATCTTCGATTTAATATGCGTCAGAGTCGCAGCCATAAGAAGAAAATCGCCGGCTATGTCAATATTCATCGATTTCATCCAGTTAATGTACTGAAGATATTGATCCGTTATAAGGGCGATCGGAATATCATAAATGTCAACCTCGTTTTTTTTGATAAGATGAATGAGAAGATCCATCGGACCTTCAAATACGTCTTTTAAATGAACCTCATAAATTTCTTCTGATTCTTCGGACATGGCAGCTTTTCTTTGCTATATTTTTACTGAAGCCCTGACTTCTTCCATTGTTGTTTCGGCTACTTTTCTTGCTTTCAATATGCCGTCTGCTATTATTTCATCAACGAGGTCAGGGTGTGCTTCGTAATATTCTCTTTTTTCCCTGATTGGTTCAAGAGCCTTTGAGAGATTTTTTGCCATTATTTTTTTGCATTCAACACATCCTATTTTCGCTGTGCGGCATTTGGGAAAGATATCATTTATTGTCTCTTTATCTGTGTATATTTTGTGAAATTCAAAAACGTTACATACTTCCGGATCACCCGGATCGGTTTTTCTTGCTCTCTGAGGATCTGTAATCATTATGGAAACCTTTGATGATATGACATCCGGTTTATCGGAAAGGAATATTGCGTTGTTGTAACTCTTGCTCATTTTGCGGCGGTCAAGGCCGAGAATTTTGGGTGTTTTAGTTAATATCGCTTCAGGTTCGGGAAAGACCTCCCCGTAAAGATAGTTAAATCTTCTGGCTATTTCCCTTGTGATTTCTACGTGCGGAACCTGATCCATACCGACCGGCACTCCGGATGGTTTATACATTATAATATCTGCCGCCTGAAGAACCGGGTATCCGAGAAATCCAAAGGTTGATAGATCCTTGTTGCTGAGCTGGACAATCTGATCTTTGTATGTTGGATTTCGTTCAAGCCATGGAACGGGTGTAATCATGGAAAGGATCAGGAAAAGCTCGGAATGTTCCTTGATGCGGGACTGGATAAACATTGTGCTTTTATCGGGTGAAAGACCGGCGCTCAGCCAGTCAATAATCATCTCTCTGGTGTATTCCGAAATCATGCTTGTATTCTCATAATCGCTTGTTAACGCGTGCCAGTCGGCGATGAAATAGAAACACTCATATTCTTCCTGCATTTGAATCCAGTTTAAAAGCGCTCCGTGCAGGTTTCCCAGATGAAGTGGGCCGGTAGGACGCATTCCGCTTAATATCCGTTTCTTGTCAGTCATTTAACAGCTCCTGTATGCCTTTGAAATGTATTTTCGGGTCAATTTCCAAGAAGAAAGCCGACCAGAGGTACCGTGAAATATCTTATGATTTTTTGAATAAGACCCGTCACCAGAAAGAAAATAATAATCGCCATTCCAAAACGCTCCATGCGGGCGTATTTAATCCTCATTGCCTCAGGCAGAAACATTGCCAGAATTCTGCTGCCGTCAAGGGGCGGGATTGGTATTAGATTGAAAATGGCAAGTACACAATTAATAATTACGCTGTAATAAAGCATGTAATTTATGTCTGAAATCATGGAGGCTATTCGTGGATTATAAAACGTATTTCCATTTTGCGTAAGAAACTGAAAAAGCGCACCTGATATGATTGCAACAGCAAGATTGGAAAGTACGCCCGCAGATGAAACCAGAATTGTTCCCATACGGTGATTTCTAAGGTTTGCAAAATTCACGGGAACCGGCTTCGCATAACCGAAAATAATGGGAGATCCCATAAACTTGAGAATGGCCGGCAATAAAAAAGAGCCTACAAAATCGAGGTGCTTTAGAGGATTTAAAGTCAATCTGCCGGCAAGCTTTGCAGTATGGTCCCCCAGTCTGTATGCGACATAACCATGCGCAACTTCGTGAATCGTTACGGAAAAAATAAGGGGAATCATCATTAGAAAGAGTTTATATAAATTAAGATCTTGAAGCATAATCCCGCGCAAAATTTAGTTCATCGGTTTTTGTTTTAAGCTGCCCGTTCAGTTTTGCGTCCAGTACAGCCTGTAAAATTGTCCTGTAAATAGGTCCAGGTTCAAGCCTCATCTCTTTCAAGTCTTTTCCTGATATCGATATCTTTATTTGCCTGAGTTGCGTGATAAAAAATGAAATCGCTTTTTTTGCCCTTTCATGTTTGGTAACAGCCATCATATACAGGATTAGTTCAATCCTGAAAGCAGAAAGCTCTTTGTAAAGCTCTACATTTTTGATTCTATGATCAATTTCAAGCCTGTAAAGGCATCTTTCAGCCTCGAAACGCTCTTTGCAGAATATCGCCTGATATTTTGGGACTATTTCAAACTGGTCACATATTTCCTTTGATACGTCAACTTCGCAATGCCTGAAAAGGACCATAAAATAAACGGCCCACTTCATATAGGATTCATCGAGAAAAAGCAAATCATGCCATGATAGAACCTGTTTAACAGAGCTAAGTGATGAAATCAGATCCTTATTCAGTGTTAATGAAGGGTGAATAACTTTCAGAAGGCCGTAATCATTCAGGCGGACTATCGACGGTGTGGGATTTTCCTCCCCGAGAATCTGTTTAAGTTCAGAAAAAACCCTCCTGCCGCTTAACCGTTTGAAAAAATCCATTTTAACGGCATTTTCTATCAACCCGGAAGTCAGTTTGCCTATAGTAAATTCGAACCGCTGTTCGAATCTTATTGCCCGGAAGACACGGGTCGGATCCTCAACCAGACTCAAATTGTGCAGGACTTTAATCGCTTTTTCCTTTATGTCTTTTTGTGCAGCGAAGAAATCAATCAGAGTGCCGAATCTTTCAGGGTTTAGCTGGATTGCAAGTGTATTTATGGTAAAATCCCTCCTGAAGAGATCAAGCTTTATGGAACTCATTTCAACTGTCGGAAGAGCGGCCGGGAATTTATAATACTCCATTCTTGCTGACGCAACGTCTATTTTGAAGCCATCCGGAAAAATTACAACGGCTGTGCCGAATTTCCCGTATATGTGAACACGCGCCCCCACGAGTTGCGCATATTTTTTGGCAAAAGCAATGCCGTCTCCTTCAATCACAATGTCAACATCTTCATTGTTTCTGTACAGAAGAAGATCACGGACGAACCCGCCGATTACATATGCTCCGCAGCCGATTTCATTCGCAACCTTTCCTATTTTTCTTAACAGATCTATGAGATGTTTCGAAAGGCGCTCTTCAATAAACTTGACAATGTTTCTTGTTCGTGCGCTGATCTGCTCTCTCGGCTGATCGGAAAGTTCGGAGTAATTCTGCTGCGACTGCCTTACAAGAATGTTTAAAAGATCTGTCCGCGTTACAACTCCAAGTATGGTGTTTTTATCTATTACAGGAAGAATGCGCTGTTTGTTTTCTATAATTTTGTTCTGGATTTCCAGAAGTTCGGCATCCGGTCCTACCGATTCAATTTCAGTGGTCATATATTCCCCGACATGGACATGATCCAGTTTATGGTAAAGCGCTTTTTCAATAACCTGCCGGGTGATATAACCTATAAGATTGACTTTATCATCCGTCTTCTCAGTTACAAGTAGAGCATTTACGTTGTAGCGCGTCAGAATATCACTTGCATCTTTGCATGATACGTCATGGCCGATCATTATGGGTGGAGAAGACATCAGCTGCCTTGCCATTCTTCTTGCCTTGATTTTATCGTAAAGAACTTCAATCAGCTTCTGTTCAATCTGCGCGAGTGTTTTGCCTTTTATCGTGGCGGAGGCTGCAAAGGTATGTCCTCCTCCGCCTAAGGGCGTGACAATAGTTCCGACATCAACTTCCGATATTCTGCTTCTTGCTACAAGGTATATTTTGTTTTCCATCTGGGCAATGGCAAATATGGCATCCAGATTTTCCATCCTGGCCATCTTGTGAACAAGAAAAGCGAAATCATGAATATAGGTGTCTGATGATATTGTGGTAACAACAATTTCAATACCATTTATATTATATTTCATGGACGCCTGTATCATGTCGTTCAGCAGCGAAATCTGCTTCGGATTTATTTCCCGGGAAATTAGATTTGAGATTACGTTCAGATTTGCACCCATGGAAAGCAGAAAGGCTGCCGCTTTGAAATCATCTTCGGTCGTGGAGGGGAATGTAAAAGAACCGGTGTCTTCATAGATGCCAAGACACATTATTGTTGCTTCATCAGGTGTAATTTTTATGCCTTTTTCCTGTAAAATTCCGGTAAGTATTGTGACCGTTGAACCAGTCTGACGGTATACTTCATAGTGACCTTTTATGTCATTAGCTGCCGGCGGGTGGTGATCATATATGTGAATATCAATGTCATCGTGTTCAAGAACAGACGACAGCTTTCCGATTCTGCCTGGCTGTCGTGTATCAACCAGAACAAGCCTTTTGATGTTTGAAAAATCTATCTTTTTTATATCTGCCATGTTAAAAAGGTAGACCATTGAATCTATAAAAAAATTTCTAAGGCTTTTTTCCTGTGAACCAGGGAAGATAACCAGAGAACCGGGATACAGTTTCTGTGCCGCAAGCATGGAAGCTATTGCGTCAAAGTCGGCATTCATATGGGTTGTTATGATTGTGATACCCTTATTTTCAGGATTTTTTATTGCTTCCATCATAATTCCCTTTTAGTGATATAAGACAGCTATACCTGCTTGATGCTCTGCTCAAATTTGATAGACTTGTAAGAAGTCTAAATTCAGACGGCAAAGTAAAAAGATCATTATGCAAGGCGCACGAATCTTGAGGAATGAAGCGTACTAACTCGTACGCTGCAATGACGAAAGATGAAGTGCAACACAGCAGAATGACTTTTTAAGAAGCCGTCAAATTTGAAATTTTATCATATACATATATGTGGAGGTTTATCAAGCAAGATGTTATTTGGTTTCCATCCGGAAATGGCCCTTTTGTGCGATCTCTGTGTCAATCTGCGGGATTTCTTGTGCGACGTACAATGCGTATGTCTCCGCGCAATCCCTTGATTTCTTTGAGCTTGCCCAAAATTGCCTATTTCCGAATTGTAAACTCACATGTCCAAATTATGTTTCCGGATGGAAAACATTCAAAACTATTGTTGTTTTCTTTCAATTATGTTATAAATACAAAGATTTTGATGCTCTCGTAAAAAGCACAAATTCAGACGGCAAAGTAAAAAGCTCATTATGCAAGGCGTGCGAATATTGAGAAATACCGCAAACGCGGTACCCGAAGGTGCATACTTATTGGTACGCTGCAATGATTCACCCTGTTGAATCAGCTCTGCTGTCTCGCGCAGCGAGAATTCAACGGGGCGTGGATGAAGCGCAACACAGCAGAATGACTTTTTACGAAGCAGTCAAAGATTTTGATACATTAGTACGTAAATGGATAATAAACTGAATTCAGGATACAGGTATATTTTCGGTCCTGTGCCGTCAAGGCGGCTAGGGACGTCTCTGGGCGTGGATCTTTTGCCTGCAAAAACCTGTACTCTTGACTGTATATACTGCGAATGCGGCAGGACAGGGAATCTCACTCTTGAGATAAAAGAGTATGTCCCTGTTGAAAAGGTTAAATCCGAGTTAACGGATTATTTATCACAAGGGCCCAGGCTTGATTTTGTTACCTTTTCCGGCTCGGGTGAACCAACTCTCCACAAACAAATTGGCGACCTGATCCGGTTTTTGAAATGCGAATATCCGGAGTACAGTGTGGCTGTATTGACTAATGGAACCCTCTTGTTTGATCCTGAGGTCCGAACGCGGGTTCTTGATGCGGATGTCGTGAAAGTTTCGCTCGATGCAGGGTCTGTTGAAAATTTTATTCGTATCAACAGGCCGCACAAAGATCTTGAAATGTCCAAAATAATAGATGGACTGATCGGCTTTAGAAAAATTTATTCAAATCAATTATGGGTTGAAGTCTTTATCGTCAAAGGGTTAAATGATAAAGATATAGAACTTAAAAAAATAAAGGATATACTGAAGATTGTCGGGCCTGATAGAATTCATTTGAATACTCTTGACAGGCCGGGAACAGAAACATGGGTTGAACCTGTTGAAGAGTCTTTTCTGACAGATGTTGCAGGATATCTTCGTAACGCCAGGGTTGTTCATAAGTCGGATGTATCCGGGAAGTTATCAGGCAAAGATTTCAGAGGATTCATTATATCAACTGTTAGAAGAAGACCTTGTACTGCGGAGGATGTTTCCCGCATACTGAATATAAATGAAAACAACGCAAAAAAACATCTTGATAAACTTTATGAAAATGGAGAAATAACAAAAACAAGCATGCCAAGAGGGGTCTTTTATTTTTTAAAGAGAGAAAAAGAATAGATTCTCATTCTGTCTTTTAATTTAGTACTAGGTATTTTGCAGTTTTGTTCCGATTAATTTGGTTTCCGTATTTTTTCCTATAGCAAGGAGGGTCAATTATGCCCATTTATCAGTGGAGAGGGAAGAACAGAAAAGGCAAGATCCAAAAAGGGGAGATGGAGTTATCTAGTGAAGAAGCTGTAAAGAGCAGGCTTAATGCACAGAAAATCACCCCAATCAAAATAAAGTTGAAACCCAAGGATATTTTCGAAAACATTTCCTTTCTGCAGCCCAACGTTAAGGAAGGGGATATTATCCTTTTTGCCAGACAATTTTCCACCATGATAGACGCGGGCCTTCCCATTATTCAGTGTATCGATATCCTTTATGGCCAGCAGGAAAACAAGACTTTTAAAGTTATGCTGAAACGGATTAAAGAAACAGTTGAAAGCGGATCAACCCTTGCCGAAGCCCTGAAGAAATATCCGAATCATTTTGACGATCTTTTTGTGAATATGATAGCTGCGGGTGAGGCCGGCGGCATACTGGATGTAATTCTTCAGCGGCTTGCCGCATACATGGAAAAGGCGGCAAAGTTAAAAGGCAAAGTCAAGGGGGCCATGGTGTACCCGGTAGTTACTCTGATTATTGCTTTTCTTGTACTTGTCGTGATTCTTGTTTTCGTTATTCCTGTATTTAAGGATATGTTTGCTGATTTTGGCGGCGAGCTTCCGGTTCCTACACAGATAGTTGTCGCTGCAAGCGAGTTTGTTCAATCAAAGATAATTTATCTCATCGTGGCTATTATCCTCTTTGTATTTGCGTACAGAAGATTCTATAAAACTGAAAGAGGACGCATTGTCATGGATGATGTATTCCTCAGGCTCCCTGTTTTTGGAATGCTTTTACGTAAAGTAGCTGTTGCCAAGTTTACCCGTACTATGGGAACCATGCTTTCAAGCGGAGTTGCCATATTGGAGGCGCTTGATATTGTGGCGAAGACTGCCGGAAACAAGTCAATAGAAAGGGCCGTATATGATGTCCGGTCAGGTATTACGGAAGGCCGGACCATGGCCGATCCTCTTTTGGAAAGCGGCGTTTTCCCTTCGATGGTATGCCAGATGATAGCCGTGGGAGAGGCAACCGGCGCACTTGATACAATGCTCGTAAAGATTGCGGATTTCTATGATGAGGAAGTTGACCAGGCTGTTGAAAACCTGACTGCGCTGATTGAGCCTTTCATGCTGGTTTTCCTTGGTGTAACTATCGGAGGTTTGGTTATAGCAATGTACCTTCCAATATTCAAGATAGCCGGAGCTATTTAAAGTGGGTAACGAAATGTCGGCGCCCCTTATGAGTAAACAACCCGACCTGAGAGCAAACATCGGCGGAATAATACTCAGGAACCCGGTAATTACAGCTTCAGGTACATTCGGGTACGGTGAAGAGTTCAGGTCTCTGGTTGATTTAAATCGTATTGGGGCTATAATAGTCAAAGGCCTGTCTCTCGAACCCTCCAAGGGGAACAAGCCGCCCCGCGTTGTGGAAACGCCATGCGGAATGCTGAATGCCATAGGTCTTGAAAATGTAGGCATTGATACATTTATAAATAAAAAACTTCCTTTTCTTAGAACTCTTGCCACCCCGGTCATTGTAAATATTTATGGAAAAAGCATAGATGAATATGCAAGGCTTGCTGAAATTATTGAAGATGTCGCGGATATTGCAGCAATCGAAGTTAATATATCCTGTCCCAATGTAAAAAAAGGCGGAATTGCCTTTGGAGTAAAAGCGAAATCGGCTTATAAAGTAACTAAAGCGGTCAGGGAAAAAACTACTAAAACTCTTATAGTCAAGCTTTCTCCCAACGTAACAGATATTACAGAAATAGCGGAAAGTGCGGTTGAGGCCGGCGCCGATTCACTCTCTCTGATAAATACCATAACAGGTATGGCAATAGATATTAATACAAGGCGACCAAAGCTTGCAAATATCACCGGAGGGCTTTCAGGGCCTGCGATCAAACCTATTGCCTTGCGTATGGTCTGGCAGGTCGCTCAGAAAGTGAAAGTGCCGGTTATAGGTGTTGGAGGAATATTTTCCGCTGAAGATGCCATCGAGTTTTTTATTGCAGGGGCAACGGCTGTTCAAATCGGGACTGCAAATTTTGTTAACCCGGGGGCAACTATTGATATAATAGAAGGTATAGAAAAATATCTGGCGGAGAGAAACATCTCCTCTCTTTCTGAAATTACGGGCACACTTGATACGAAGAATTGAACATTAACTATGAAGAAGGAGCTTTTTAATGAAAAGATTTTTATTTTTGCTGGTTGCGTTTGTTTTTCTTGCCGGAGGAGCTGCATTTGCGGATGAACTAAAGGTCGGGGCAAAAGCTTCGGACTGGTCATATAAGGACGCGGATGATAAATTATTTACCATGGAATCATGGGCAGGAAAAGTTCTGCTTGTTACTTATGTTGATCCTGACGAATCTGATCTGAATGAACATTTCACAGATGCCATGAAAAAGGCAAAAGATGACGGTCTTCTTAAGGAGGAAACATACAAGGGAATAGGTATTGCCGACTGTGCTGCCACCTGGAAACCTGATGTGCTTATTCGGGCGATTGCCGGCAGAAAAGCAAAAAAGTATAATACCATTATTCTCTTCGACTATGATGCGTCTTTAAGAAATGCCTGGGGCCTCGGAAAAGATACTTCCAACGTTATTCTCATGGATAAAAACCGCGTTTGCCGGGCAATCGTCCGCGGTCGCGTTCCCGATGATCAGGTTGCATCAATTGTAAAACTGGCTATAGATCTTCAGAAAGAATAATGGATTATATTTGACGGCTTCGTAGAAAGTCATTCTGCTGTGTTGCGCTTCATCTCCGCCCCGTTGAATTCTCGCTGCGCGAGACAGCAGAGCTGATTCAACAGGGTGAATCATTGCAGCGTACCAATAAGTACGCTTCATTCCTCAAGATTCGCGCGCCTTGCATAACGAACTTTTTACTTTGCCGTCGGAATTTGGAAGTTTTACGAGTCCATCATATTTGTATTATCTTCAAAAATGTTGATGATTGTATTAGGGTTCGAGCCCTCGAACCCTTTTCATTTCTATAAGGCTCCGGGCGTTTTTGGAGGATGGTTTTTTAGATACTCAAGCCTGTTTAGACCATTTATATAAGCCTTGGCGCTTGCGGTAATAATGTCCGGATCCGCCCCTCTCCCAAGCGCAATGAGGCCGTTTTCTTTTAAACGAACGGTCACTTCACCCTGGGCATCGGTTCCGCCTGTGATTGCACTTACCGAAAATCTTAACAACTCCGAGTTTGTTCCGGAAAGGGCTGCTATTGTTTTGAAAGCTGAATCTATGGGACCGTTTCCATAGTCTGCTCCTTTTACGGACCGACCGTTAATTGAAAGCTTGACGCTTGCCATGGGAAGAACCGTAGTGCCGCTTATTACATGAAGGTATTCAAGCCGAAAGGTGTCTGTCGTACGAAGAATTCCTTCGGTTACGAGAACCTCCAAATCTTCATCGACAAGATTTTTCTTCTTATCCGCAAGTTCCTTGAACTTGGTGAATATAATTTTAAGCTCGTCATCAGAAAGGTCATATCCGAGCTCTTTTAATTGTGAACGAAGAGCATGCCTTCCGGAATGTTTTCCAAGAACAAGCCCGCTTGTGCTGAGCCCGATTGTTTCCGGTTTCATTATTTCATATGTCATAGGATTCTTAAGCATGCCGTCCTGGTGAATACCGGCCTCGTGGAGGAATGCATTGGCTCCGACAACCGCCTTGTTCGGCTGAACTGTGATGCCTGTTATCATGCTGACGAGCCTGCTTGTAGGATAAATAAATTCCGTTTTTATGTTCGAAGATAATAAAAGATAATTGGGCCTTGTGTGAAGGGCCATTACCAGCTCTTCGAGGGAGGCGTTTCCAGCCCTTTCTCCTATTCCGTTGATGGTAACCTCGGCCTGTCTTGCTCCGGCTGAAATTGCTGCGATGGTATTGGCGGTCGCAAGGCCAAGATCATTGTGGCAGTGAACACTTAATATAGCTTTGGAAATATTCGGAGTGTGTTCAATTACGTATTTTACAAGACTTCCGAACTCAGATGGTATGGCATAACCGACAGTGTCCGGAAGATTTACGATTGATGCACCCGCTTCAATAACCGCTTCAAAAACTTCGCATAAAAAATCACGGTCGCTTCTCGACCCGTCTTCCGCCGAAAATTCCACATTTTCTGTGTATGCTCCGGCATATCGAACTGCTTCCACAGCTTTCTGCATGACCTCGTCCCTGCTCATATTCAGTTTATATTTCATGTGAATATCTGAAGTTGCAATAAATGTATGTATTCTTGGTTTTGCGGCTCCTTTAATTGCTTCCCACGCCCGGTCTATATCGGATTTGGATGTACGCGCCAAAGCTGCTATCTCCGTATTTTTTAATTTTTCGGCTATTTTTGAAACAGCTTCGAAATCACCATCTGAAGCTGCCGGAAAGCCGGCTTCAAGAACATCTACGCCAAGTTTTTCAAGCTGCAATGCAATTCTCAATTTTTCTGCGGTATTCATACTTGCACCTGGCGATTGTTCACCGTCTCTTAAGGTGGTGTCGAAAATATATATGCGTTCACTCATTGGAATATACTCCTTATGACAGTTCTGACGAATTCGAAAAAAAAGCTGAATACGTCCACTTAATTGGCTTTTATGGAAAAAGGGTTCCAGGGTTCCAGGATTCGAGGGTTCGGGTGAATGGTCTCTGGTCTTTGGTTGCTGGTCTCTGGTTTAACCGGAAACTAAAAACCAGAAACCCCAAACCAATTCCTTGAATCCTCACATGATTACTAACTGAATTGGCGATAACCCCAATTTTAATGTTACGAAGCCGTCTAATTTATTCATATATGTTTCGCCAGCTTATACTGAAAACTGTCCGCGAGAGCATGCCAGCTTGCTTCGATAATATCTTCAGAAACACCTATGGTGCTCCAGATGTCGTCCTTGTCTCGTGATTCAATGAGAACCCTTACTCTTGCGGCAGTTCCTTCTCGGCCGTCAATGACTCTTACCTTGAAGTCAACAAGACGCATTGAGTCAAGATCCGGATAAAAATTGCCAAGAGCCTTGCGCAGGGCATTATCCAAAGCTCCAACCGGGCCTTGCCCCTCAGCAGCAGTTATTTCGTTTTTATCTCCAACGGAAATTTTGATTGTTGCATGCGCAGAACATGGCTTGTCCTTGTCTTTTTCAACTGTAATCCTGAATGATTCGAGATCAAAAAGGGGTTTGAACTGATCGGTAAACTTTTCGACCAGTATTTTAAAGGAACCATCAGCCACATCAAACTGATACCCTTCCTGTTCAAGACGCTTTATTTCAGAAACGATTTTGCGGCTGTCAAATCCGTTACCTCCAAGCTCCAGGCCAAGTTCCCTTGCTTTGTATTCCACATTGCTTTTTCCAGAAAGATCGGACACAAGAACACGGCGGGCGTTTCCAACAAGATCAGGGCGCATATGCTCGTAAGCTCTCGGCTCTTTCATGATAGCGCTGACATGAATTCCTCCTTTGTGGGCAAAAGCGCTTTTTCCAACAAAGGGTCTGCTGTTCAACGGAATCATGTTGGCCATTTCACTCACAACGCGTGACAGCTTGGTCAATTTTGCAAGGCTTTCCTTTGGTAAACAGTGCCTCTCCATTTTCGCACATAATATGGGTATGATAGAGGTCATATCGGCATTGCCGCATCTTTCGCCGTATCCGTTTACGGTTCCATGAACCATTACGGCGCCGGCATTTACAGCGATAATCGAATTTGCTACAGCCAATCCGCTATCATTGTGTGTATGAATTCCTATTCTGATATTGTTTCCCTTATTTCTCTTACGGTATTTTTTACCGAGAGCTTTTTGAACATCGGCTATTGCCGATTCAATGTCAAATGGGAGAGTGCCTCCATTTGTGTCGCAAAGAACTATAAAATCAGCCCCGCTTTCTATTGCCGCATCAAGAGTCTTTAAGGCATAGTCGCGGTTTTCCCTGTATCCGTCGAAAAAATGTTCGGCATCATATATGACCTCGAGGTCATGGTTCTTTAAGTATTCTACGGAATCCCTTATCATTGCAAAATTTTCTTCAAGAGTGTTTTCCATTATCTGCTCTATGTGAAGTCCCCATGTTTTACCGAAAATGGCAACGGCCGGGGTTCCACTATCAATGAGAGCTTTGAGATTTTGATCATCATCAGGAGAGATGCCCGGCCTGCGGGTTGAGCCGAAAGCAGTAAGACGCGAATTAATAAATTCTGTTCGTTTCGCGAGGTCGAAAAATTGCTTATCCCTGGGATTAGAACCGGGCCATCCTCCTTCAATGTAATGTATGCCTATATCGTCCAGCATTTTTGCAATAATCAGTTTTTCATCAGCAGTAAAACTGATGTTTTCTCCCTGAGTTCCATCTCTTAATGTCGTATCATATAAAAGGACAGGTTCCATTGCTCTCTCCAATAAACATCCCCAATATTATTTCCTGTTTTCAGGTCTTAATGATCGTACAGCGGCTCCGGCTTTCCACATTTCGGAATTTCGGATTTCATCCAGTTCCTTCTGCAGCTTTTCCCTGTAATCGGAAGCACTATTCGCATCAAGAACTCTTTCCGTCTCTTTTCCTGATATAACGCTCTGATAAAGATTGTCAAAAACCGGAGAAACTGCGTCGCGGAATTTAGGCGCCCAGTCAAGGGCGCCTCTTTGCGCTGTTGTGCTGCAGTTGGAAAACATCCAGTCCATCCCGTTTTCGGCAACAAGGCGTATCAGGCTCTGCGTCAGCTCTTCAACAGTTTCATTAAATGCCTCACTCGGGCTGTGCCCGTGATTTCTCAAAAGATTGTACTGTGCCTCCATAACGCCGGCAAGGCATCCCATTAAAACTCCCCGTTCGCCGGTCAGGTCGCTGTAAACCTCTTTCTCAAAGGTGGTGTGAAAAAGATAACCGGAGCCGATCGCTATGCCAAGGGCCAAAATTCTTTCCTTTGCTCTTCCGGTGTAATCCTGGTGTACAGCAAAACTCGCGTTTATCCCGCTTCCGTTTAGAAAGTTTGTGCGGACTGTTCGTCCTGATCCCTTTGGTGCTGCAAGGATAACATCAACATCTTCAGGGGGAATGATGCCTGTTTGATCCTTGTAAACAATCGCAAATCCGTGGGAGAAACAGAGTGCGTCTCCCCGGTCAAGGCACTTCTTTATTTCAGGCCATGCCTTAACCTGTCCGGCGTCCGATAGTAAAAGCTGAATAATTGTGCCTCTTCTTGCTGCCTCTTCCAGCGGAAACAGGGTTTTGCCGGGAATGAAGCCATCGGCCTTTGCGCGCTCCCATGAATTACTCTCTTCACGCTGGCCGACAATAACATTGATACCGTTATCTCTGAGATTTAAGGCCTGGCCCGGCCCCTGTACGCCGTATCCAAGCACGGCAATAGTTTCATCCTTCAGGATGCTTTTCGCCTTCCCGACGGAAAATTCCGCGGATGTTACTACTTCTTCCAAAACTCCTCCAAAATCTATCAGTGCCATCGGTCCCTCCTTGTTAAGTGTGATGCGATCATGCATGCTTTATCTCAAAAGCCTTCAGCCTTCAGTCTATCCGCCTGAGTGTTTATAAATCATCTGAACAGGGCAATGATGCCTGTCCTGGATATTTTCTTTATACCCATAGGTTTGAGAAGGTTTATAATTGCTGATATTTTCTCCTCATCTCCGGTTACTTCGATAACAAAATGATCTGAACCGACATCGATGATTTTCCCCCTGAATATGTCGACTATCCTCAATATTTCGGCGCGCTGGCCATTTTTTGCCATCACATATATCAGCGCCATTTCCCTTTGAACCGATTTCGGCCCGGAAACCTTCCGGAGCTTGATTACATTTATGAGCTTGTTCAACTGTTTTTCAATTTGCTCTATTCCCGATTCGGTTGCCTTTGTTACAACCGTAATTCTTGAAATAAGCGGGTCAATAGTTTCAGCAACGCAGAGGCTTTCAATATTAAATCCTCTTCCGCTGAAAAGACCGACAACTCTTGAAAGAACCCCGGGTTTGTTGTCAACAAGCATTGTCAGCACATGCTTTTCTTCTGTCATAAAAATCAGTTCCTTTTTTGTCCATTGATAAATTGGGAGAAAGGGTCCCAGGATCACCAACTCTTTTGGAGGCGATCCAAAATTGCAAATCAAACAAGAAGCATTTCAGTCAAAGGAGCTCCAGCAGGAACCATAGGGTATACGTTTTCTTCTCTTTCAACCTGAAAATCCATTATGACTGTTTTATCTGAGTTAAGACCCTTCCTGAGGACAGGCACGACTTCTTCGGGTTTTGTTGCTCTTAGCCCAACAGCACCGTAAGCCTCAGCAAGTTTAACGAAATCCGGGGAATGATCCATGCCTGTACAAGAGTATCGCTTATCGTAAAATAGCTCCTGCCATTGCCTTACCATACCGAGATACCTGTTGTTTAATATGACCACCTTGACCGGAAGGGAATACTGAACAGCGGTTGCCAGTTCCTGTATATTCATCTGTATGCTTCCGTCACCTGCAATATCCACAACAAGTTCTCCGGGGCATGCCACCTGGGCTCCTATGGCAGCAGGAAGTCCAAACCCCATGCATCCAAGGCCGCCCGAGGTAATAAAATGTCCCGGTTTGTCAAAGTGGTAATACTGGGCCGCCCACATCTGGTTCTGGCCAACTTCAGTAGTTATTATTGCTTTTCCCTTTGTTATATTAAAAAGGTTTTCAATAACGTATTGAGGCATTATCGCCTCTTTCTGTTTGTATGAAAGGGGATTTGTGGTTTTCCATCTGCTGATCTGGTTAAACCACTTTTGCCTTTTTTTGATGATGTTGCCTAAATTAGCCTCGCCTATCATCTGATTAAGCTGATCAAGAGCGATCCGGCAGTCTCCGACAACAGGAACCGATACCGGAATGTTTTTGCGTATCGACGTCGGATCAATATCAATGTGTACTATTTTTGCATTTGGTGCAAAGGAGTCCGTTTTTCCTGTAACACGGTCGTCAAAACGTACCCCTATGGCAATAAGAAGATCGCAGTTTCCCACAGACATATTGGCCCTGAAAGTGCCATGCATGCCTATCATTCCGAGCCATAACGGATCCGAACCCGGAAATGCGCCAAGTCCCATAAGAGAAGCTGTAACCGGAATCTTTGCTTTTCTTGCAAATTCAGTAAGTTCCTTCGAACCTTTTGAAAGAATTACCCCTCCTCCTGCAAAAATAACAGGCTTTTCAGATTCTTCAATTAAAGTAATGATCTTTTGCAGCTGTTTTGTGTTTGGGTTGTAAGTAGGCCTGTATGACTTAAGATTAGACTCTTCAGGCATTGTAAATTGAACCCCGGTTTTTGCAATATCTTTTGGAATATCAACAAGCACAGGACCAGGGCGGCCTGATCTTGCCAGATAGAAAGCCTCCTTTAAGGTTCCTGCAAGATCTTCGGCCTTTGTGACAAGGTAATTATGCTTGGTGCATGACCTTGTGATTCCGACTATGTCAACTTCCTGAAAAGCGTCATTGCCTATCAAATGTGTCGGGACCTGCCCGGTTAGTATTACAACAGGTATGGAATCCATGTATGCCGATGCTATACCTGTCACCGTGTTGGTTGCTCCCGGACCTGATGTAACCAGACAAACACCAACACGGCCGCTTGCCCTTGAATATCCGTCAGCAGCATGAACTGCTCCCTGTTCGTGTCGCACAAGAATATGCCTGATATCGGTTTTTGAAAGCTCGTCATAAATATCTATAACCGCGCCCCCTGGAAATCCGAAGATTGTATCGACACCTTCGCTCTTTAATATTTCCATCAGAATTTGGGCCCCTGTCAGTATTCTGTTATCCTTGTTTTCCATGTATTCTCTCCGTGTTCCTGGGTATCTATCCGGTTACTGCTCCTCTGCCTGCTGAAGAAATCATCCGTGAATACCTTGCCATGTAATCATGAGATATCTTTGGCTCAGATCTTGACCATGTTGACAGCCTTTTTGCAATTTACTCCTGCCCGGTCAAGGTCTTCTGTGAGGAGCCTTTTCTTGCCTGTTTTGACAGGATCACTTTTCATATTAATTTCTCCAAAAAAAAACCGTTATCAGCTTTTTCGGCTGATAACGGTTTTTGTATTTTTAAATATATTTAAAAGCTAAGCCATTACCAACCTCTTTCCTCGCAGGGGGAGAAGTATCCCGACCACGAGGACGATAATAATGCTGATAAGGTTGTTAATGGCTAAATAGTTCATTATAAATCTAATAAATCTCCTGAAGTCTGATGTATAACTAACAGTGTTCTTTATTCTTGTCAAGATATTATTACGATATTATTACGACAATTCCGTATTAAAATGAAACCGTTGCATAAGATTGAATCTCTCTGCTGCTTGCAGCCGGTATTGCCGCTGGGAGCTGTTTGTTGCCGGGAGTTTAACTATAAAGAGATTATCTTATCCGGCTCCATGCTTCTCCTGCCATGCCTGATTGTTGCTGCGGCTATATAGGGGTCGTGTTCAAAAAAAAG
>JAHJQU010000508.1 GCA_018819005.1 Pseudomonadota bacterium
ATTGCCGGTCGCAAAAAGCCCTCTCACAAGCACGTTAAACTCATCTTCTGTCGTATTGTGTTCGGTACGAATCCGCCAGTCCCTGACGAGATGACTGCCGTCGTAGATCCCCATTACAATGTTCGTATTTCCAACGTCAATTACAAGCAGCATGTTTTTAATCTCTTTGGTTTCTGGTCTCTGGTTTCTGGTCTCTGGTTCGAAAAGCCGAACTTCGTACTTAGAATATCGAATTTCGTTGATCATCGTTCGTGGTTCGTTGATCCGCCAATCTGTCTGGCGGATTCACTATTCTCTGATCCCTGGCCCCTGATCCCTGATATTTGCCTCAAGCATTCCTCATGGCATCAATAATTTTTAAGGTTGAAACCGTATTTGCGACATCATGCACCCTTACTATATGTGCGCCTGCTAAAACGGCGGCAGCAACAGCCGCCTGGGTTCCGGTCTCAACAGCAGGATCACGGGGTTTCGGTTCATCTCCGGCTTTGCTTTTCAGGATTTTTCTTATAAAGGCTTTGCGTGAAGGGCCTATAAGTAACGGAACATCAAGATCATTAAATTTGTCGATATGTCTGATTAAGAGAAGGTTATGTTCAATTGTTTTCCCGAATCCGACTCCTGGATCAACGATGATTTTTGATCTCTCTATTCCTCTTTCAACAGCCCTGTTAACGGCATCAAGAAGGAACTCTCTTATATCTGAGAAAAGATCATCATATTCCGGAGATATCTGCATGTCTTTCGGCGTTCCTTTCATATGCATCAAAATAACAGGAACACCGTATTTAACCGCGACATCAGGCAGATCATCATCAAACCGGAACGCGCTTGTGTCATTAATTATAGAAGCGCCCGCTTCAATGGCATGCCTTGCGACAAGAGCTTTGGTGGTATCGATGGAGATAGGAATTGAAACTCGTTCGGAAAGCTTTTCTATGACAGGAACAACTCGCCTGATTTCTTCTTCTGCGGATACTTCTTCGGAAAACGGACGGGTAGATTCTCCGCCTATGTCAAGGATGTCCGCGCCGTCCTCCGCCAGCTTTTGGCCCTGATCCGCTGCTGCGTCAGGGTCAAAAAAAAAGCCTCCGTCTGAAAATGAATCCGGAGTTACATTTACTATGCCCATTATCCGGGTTTTATTCCCCAGTTCAAGTCTGTATGGACCCCACTCTATTATGTATGATTTCATCACAAACACTTTTGACGGCTTCGTAAAAAGTTATTCTCACACAAAGACCACGGAGAACACAAAGATAAACCTGAATGTTTTCAATAGGTCTTTCTTAGTGCCTTTGTGCCTTCGTGTGAAAAATTATTGCCGCCTCTATTATGCATCCCCGGCATTGTTGGCCGACAGCACGGCATCCGGCTTCATTGAAAAGATCAGTTCATCAAGTTCCTTACCCATAACAGTCTCTTTTTCAAGAAGCAACTCCGCTAACTTGTGCAGAACATCCAGGTTTTCACCGAGGATCTTTCTAGCAGTATCGTGTGACTTTTTAATAAGAATGACTATCTCTTCATCAATCTTTCTGGCGGTATCCTCCGAATAGTCCCTGTGCTGGGAAATATCGCGACCGAGAAAGATCTGCTCTTCGTTTTTAGCATATGATAGAGGACCAAGCACTTCACTCATACCCCAGGAGCGTACCATCTGCTGGGCAAGTTCGGTAGCCTGCTTAATATCGTTTGAAGCACCTGTGCTGATTCGGTTAAAAACAATCT
This sequence comes from Pseudomonadota bacterium, assembly GCA_018819005.1. Classification (GTDB taxonomy): domain Bacteria; phylum Desulfobacterota; class Desulfobacteria; order Desulfobacterales; family RPRI01; genus RPRI01. The sequence goes on from JAHJQU010000508.1 coordinate 1,732, forward strand.
CTTCGGCAGCACGCCCTCCGAATGCAATTGCAAGCTGGCTTTCAAGCTGATCCTTGTATTTGAAATCCCTTTCCTCGGGCAAAAACCAGGTCGCACCTGCCGCCCTTCCTCTGGGTATAATCGTTATCTTGTTAATCGGATCGGTATCCGGCAGAAAGCGCGCTACAAGCGCATGGCCTCCTTCATGGTAAGCCGTTGTCTTCTTGTCTTCCTCTTTTATAACCTTCGATTTTCTCTCAAGCCCCATATAGACTTTGTCTTTGGCATCTTCAAAATCGGCCATTTCGACCTTATCTTTATTCCTTTTTGCGGCGTACAGCGCAGCCTCGTTAACAAGATTTTCAAGATCGGCTCCGGAAAATCCCGGGGTTCCCTTTGCAAGGATAAGAGGTGTAACATCATCTCCTATAGGTGATTTTTTCATATGTACCTGGAGAATCTTCTCGCGACCCTTTATATCGGGAAGAGAAACAACAACCTGCCGGTCGAAGCGGCCCGGGCGCAATAATGCCGGGTCAAGAACATCAGGCCTGTTTGTGGCGGAAATCAGAATAACACCTTCGTTTGACTCGAAACCATCCATTTCAACAAGAAGCTGGTTTAAGGTCTGTTCTCTTTCATCATGCCCCCCGCCAAGACCGGCGCCGCGATGCCTGCCGACAGCATCTATTTCATCAATGAATATTATACAGGGGGCATTCTTTTTCCCTTGAACAAAAAGATCTCTAACCCGGGACGCGCCAACACCCACAAACATTTCAACAAAATCGGATCCGCTTATGCTGAAAAACGGAACGCCTGCTTCTCCCGCAATGGCACGGGCCAAGAGTGTTTTGCCGGTCCCCGGAGGTCCCATCAGAAGCACACCTTTGGGAATGCGGCCTCCAAGACGCGTATATTTTTTGGGTTCTTTTAAAAACTCAACGATCTCACTCAGTTCTTCTTTTGCCTCTTCTATGCCCGCGACATCTTCAAAGGTTACTTTTTCGGACTGGTCCGACATCAGCTTTGCCCGGCTTTTCCCGAAGGACATGGCCTTGCCGCCACCCGACTGCATTTGCCGCATAAAGAATATCCAAACTCCGATAAGAACAACCATGGGTAGCCATGAAACAAGCACTGACATGTACCATGGAGATTCGGCAGGCGGTTTAGCCTTTATTGATACGCCTTTTTCTCTGAGAATTTTAATAAGATCGCTGTCAGGCGGGGCATACACCCTGAAACGGCCCTTATTTATATCCGTAACAAACAATTCCTGCCCCTGGATAACTACTTCGCTCACCTTTTCAGCGTCAACCATGGTAATAAACTCGGAGTAGCTAAGGCTGGTTTCCGCTACATGCTGCTGGTTAAAAAGATTATACAGCATTACCATCATCAGAGTTATGACTATCCATAAAGACAGGTTCTTATAAAATGGGTTCAATATATTTTACCTCCAAAAAATATTTGTCATATGCGATGACAAAAAAATAAATATTCAGAAATTGACGGACTTGCAAGAAGTAATTTTTTCACATTTTCTCTTTGTGTTCTCAGTGATCTTTGTGTGAGAGCAACTTTTTACGAAGCCGTCATTCAATAATGGACTCGTAAAAAGTCGAATTCCAGACGGCAAAGAAAAAAGCTCATTATGCAAGGCGCACGAATCTTGAGGAATGAAGCGTACTTTTCGTACGCTGCAATGACAAAAGATGAAGTGCAACACAGCAGAATGACTTTTTACGAAGCCGTCATTCAATAATAACCATAATTACATATTAGGCAAGAGAAAGTTCTGCCTTAAGTATTTTTCCTGTACCGGAGGTTACTTTAACGGAATCATCAATAACAAAACCTGCCAACCAGATTATTTTACCATTGCTTATCACAACAGGAGCTTTTATACGATTTTTTCTTGGAACCTTGTTATTTATCAAATATTTTGCGATCTTCTGAGAACCTTTCATTCCAAGGGGAGTGAAGCGGTCTCCAGGAAGGTAATTTCTTATAATTACAGGAAAACTTATTTTCTCCATATCAAAAAAAGCTACTCCCTGGCCTGCATGATATATGTCGGACAGATTCATATTCGCAATTTCAGAAAAACCGATACTAAAGCCCTCTTTTTCAGCAACTATCAATCCGGGTTTATTAATAACATACTCGAAAAACGCCTTGTCATTAACAGAACGTTTTGAAGAAAGGTTCCGGAGGTTTTTTTCCTCTTTTGAAACAGTAAGCTCTTTTCCGGTTCGGGTAATCCTTATTCTGTCGGGAAGATCAAGGCTCCAGGAATTCGAATCGGATGCAAGTTGAGCCGTTATAAGTTCAATGTGTGAATAGCTTAATCTCCTTGAATCTCCCTTGACCTTTTTAATCGCACTTCTTGTAATTCTTCTTTTTGCAGCAGGATGAAGGGCATTAATGCCGGATACGGAAAGAACGATTCTGTTATTTTCCTCAAACAGGGTGTTTTTATTCAAAATTGGCGCCAGTTCATTTTCCATCCATTCATCTTCAGAACGCATGATCGAAGCAAGTCTGTTTATTGTCTCAACTGTTTTCGGATTGTAATTCTGCCTTAATTCCGGAATTAGATCATGACGGATTTTGTTTCTTAAATATTTCATATCCATGTTCGATTCATCCACAACATGGGAAAGTCCCTTTGAAGATATATATTTTATTATATCAAAACGGGTTGTCTTAATAAAAGGCCGTATAATCATCAGGTTGGTTTTAAATACACCCCTTACCGGCGGAATTCCGGAAATGCCCAATGGACCGCTTCCACGAATCAGATACATCAGGATAAGCTCTGCATTATCATCACTTGTATGCCCCAGTGCAATCTTGTTGAAACCTTCTCTTTGAGCGATATTTTCAAAAAACGCGTACCGGACGCGTCTCCCTGCTTCTTCAAGTGAAAATCCGTGCTTTTTTTTATATGCAGCTATATCCTCCTTTGCCGTATAACACGGCAGATTCAGTTTTTCGGAAAGAGAAACTACGAAACGGGCATCAGCGTCAGATTCATTTCCACGCAGTGAATGGTTAAGATGAACAATGCCCAGCTTTATCGAAAATATCGGGGCAATCTCTTTCATTACATGGACAAGAGCAACTGAATCGGCGCCTCCCGAGACTCCGACAAGAACAGAATCCCTTTCCTGAAGCATGTTGTATTCCGTAACAGTTTCTTCAGTTTTTTGAATCAGGCTATTTGAGGTCTTTTTTTCAAAGGTATGCATTAATTCCAAAATATTGCAGAGATATATCCAAGTCAACTAGTTTCCATCCGGAAATGGCAAGAAGTCGCTTCGGCGAATTGCAAAATAAAAAACTTTCTCCTTGATAAAAGCAGATTCATTAGTATAGTTATAGCTATAGACGATTGTGCTAGGCAGAGGGTAAAGGCTTAATTCCCTCTCAATAATTTTCCTTAAATAACTGTTACTTGCCGGACACTGCGCAACAGACGGTTACGAACCTCGTCAGGTCCGGAAGGAAGCAGCGATAAGAAATGCGGTCTGTGTCGTGGCTGATCCCGGCAAGTAACAGTTATTTAAGGA
>JAHJQU010000213.1 GCA_018819005.1 Pseudomonadota bacterium
TTCGCGGGAATGACGAAAAAAAGGGAATCCGGACTTTTTACGAGTCCGTCAAGTTATAATCTAAGGTGTAAAAATGGACTTTTTAGAACCAAATATTAAAAAATATGGCAATATCTTGTAAATTTTAAGATTTTATGATACCAAATGCAAAGTGTAGAATCTGAACAGGAAAGCATGGCATTAGTAATTATCTCGATTTAAGATAAAATTGGCTGCTTTCGTTTCATTTATTGAAATTCATATTATTAGAAGGAAAACAGGTTATGTCAAAAAAACATCCTGAATGTCCGCTATATAACCCATTAAATTGCAAGGAATATTACAATCCAAAGCTTTGCGCTTTTGTAAGAAAAGACAAGATATGTCTTAAAAAGAAGAAGCCAAAAACAAAAGCAAAAGAAGAGGAATTGTAAAAGGATACCGACAAAGGGGAGTACATTAATTATTAATAAATATTGACATTAACAGAAAAAGTCACGCGTGTCCTGCTGTTGCGGAAAGAAGTGCAGGGTCTATTCCCATTTTTTTCACAGTCTCTTCCCACCGGATTTCAGAAGGTAATTTAAAAATAATATCCTCCGATACTGAACAGGTAAGCCATGAATTTTCCTTTATCTCTGATTCAAGCTGCCCCGGCCCCCATCCGGCACATCCAAGCGCAATAATATAAGATATGGGCCCGCTTCCTACCGCAATAGCCTGGAGTATGTCCATCGTGTTGCTCATGGCAAGATGCTCGGTAATCATGAAGCATCCTCTCCAAGTAAACGGCGCCGAATGGAGTATGAATATTTCACCTGTATGAACCGGCCCACCTATATATACGGGTATTAATTCAGCACCCGGAATATACTCGATATTAAGTTCATCAAAAATATCCTTCCCGGTAAGAGAGGAAGTCATCCTGTTTATGACTATTCCAAGTGCACCCTCTGAATTGTGTTCGGAAATACAAGTCACTGTCCGGTAAAAGTGAGGATCAGCAAGTGCAGGCATGGCTAAAAGAAAATTTCCTTTAAGTGTGACCTGAAAGTTATCTTCCATATCAATTCCGGTAATGTTTTGTTTCAAATCTTGACGGCTTCGTTAAAAGCTAAGTTTATGCCGCTTTGCGGCAACCTATTTCCAACGAACTCAATGGAAGTCCACATATGCTCACTTAATGAGCTTTTTGGGGATTTTTAAATCACTTCGCTAAATCACAAGAAGGTTTCGCCTGCGGCGGTCAAAGCCCTGTGATTTTTAACGCTCAGTAATTTAAAAATCTATTTCCCAAAAATCTCAAATCCGTTCGCATATGACTTCCAATGAGTTCGTTGGAAGTCTCAAAATCGTCACTTCCGTGAAAACTGGAGTCCATAAATACTTGAAAAGACTGGATTCTCGCTTTCGCGGGAATGACAAAAAAAGAAGAATCGGGACTTTTTACGCGTTCATTAATCTTAAGAATTACGCATTTTATTGAGTTTTTTCAGCAGTCCAAGCCTGTTATTACACAAGGCAAGGTCAAACCACTTGCTGAATAAAGGAACAAGACTTTTTTTAAGTTCCTTCTCACTCGCCGACTTCATTTTCTCAAGTTCTAAAAGGGCATCCGAAATATCGTGTCTGTCCGGATCCTGTTTCAACAAATTATTATATATCTCTGCCGCATTGTCATACAATCCCTGCCTGGCATATATTTTCGCCATAGTAACTGTATTTAAATCACTTGCCTCAACCATTCCTTGCCTTCTCCCCAAATTATCATTTGATATTAAACATTTGACTTGCATGTGTTCAAATTTGGTTTCCAAATCGACACTATTTAATTTTTTCAGGTGTGCCGGCATCTTTAGTATTATCAATTTTAAATATGATCTCGTTTTTACCGATCATTCCCAATTCCTGCCTTGCAACACTTTCTATATATTTAGGATCGTGCTTTAACCTTTCTATCTCATTATACATTAAATCATTCTGGAGAACAAGATCTTCATTCATCTTTATGAGAAGGTTCCTGTCCTTTTTTAGCCGGTTCAACTCAAGCAGGGTATTATCTCCGAAAAAGATCAACAAAAGAAATGAGGATACCACAACAAGCCCGATACCAATCAGTATTTTATGCTTTTTAGTCACCTTTTATTACATCCCTTCCGGCTCTTACATATAAATTTCTAATCTCATTCCTATTAAACAAAAATGAAAAAAAACCATAAGATATTATTCCGGTTAATATGCAGCAGCTTACACTTAGAAAGAGCCTGCTGAAAGATATATTTTCCGCAGGTATAATGGCTGATGCAACCATCCAGACAATTCCACCCATAATCACCGAACATGCGGCAATTTTTATAACCGATTTTTTCAGCTTATTCTCATCCAAAGGTCCTAATTTTATTCCGAGGGCCCGTAACAGAAGTATTACGTTCAGCATTGAAGATAAAGAATTCGCCAAAGCAAGCCCTCCGTGTTTAAGGGGGATCATAAGAAGAAGACTTAAAACGATATTTGTCAACAAAGATACAACCGCAATCCGGACAGGTGTCTTTGTGTCATTTAAAGCATAAAATACCGAAATAATTATTCTAACAGATGAAAACGCCCATAGTCCGGTACTATAATATAAAAGGGCCTGGGCAGTCAATCTAACGGTTTGGGTATTAAACTCGCCTCTTTTAAAAAGGAGCATAATAATTGGCTCTCTTAAGACGATAAGCCCCGCCATACAAGGTAACGTAATAAAAAATACCATTCTCATTGAATAGGAAAAAATATCCCTGACTGCTGTCATATCATTTTCAGATGCATGCCTTGAAAGAGAAGGAAATATTGCCGTCGCGGCAGCAATTGCAAAAATCCCTAATGGAAACTGAACAAGCCTGTCGGCATAATACAGATAAGAAACGCTCCCCTCAGGCAGAACCGATGCCAGAATTGTTCCGATAAACGTGTTTATCTGGTACACCGCAGCGCCAAATATCGCCGGGAACATGAGTACCCCTACCTTCTTAAGGCCCGGATGGTATATTCCGGCTTTATTCCAAAAATATACCCCTTTTTTTATAATAAACGGAACCTGGAGCATTAGCTGGAGAAAACCTCCGGCAAGCACACCAAAAGCAAGTATTCTGACAGACTCTTCTGTGTGGGGAGAAACAAATGACAGCGCCGCTATCATTGAAACATTCAACAGTACCGGCGCAAAAGCCGGCGCCGCAAAATTACCAAGCACATTAAGTATTCCCATAAACAGAGCCGTAAGAGATATAAAAAAAATATAAGGAAACATTATGCGGGTAAGGGAAACTGTAAGCGAGTATTTGTCCGGATCATCCATAAAACCCGGCGCTATCAACCGCACTATAACAGGAGAAAGTATTATTCCTGTAATTGTAACAGCAACAAGAACGACTGATAAGAGACGCACTGCAGATCCTGCAAGGCTGAAGGCTTCATTTTTTCCCTTCTTTACAAGGTATTCTGAGAAGACAGGTATGAAAGATATGCTTAATGAACCTTCTGCAAACAGCCTGCGAAAAATATTGGGTATCCTGAATGCAACAAAAAAAGCGTCGGAATAAAGACCGGCACCAAAATACCCTGCTATTACAATATCTCGCACAAATCCCAATATGCGGCTCAGCAGCGTCGCCCCGCTCACCACACCTGCTGCTTTTGTCAAACGGATTTTTTCCAACTCAGGCATAAATATTTCCCGCTCAAAATAAAACAGGTTGCAAATTCATTCCGGTTTAATCTAATATCCCTTGACAGGCTGTATACTATTTTGTATTAAAGCGCTCTTAAAAAAAA
>JAHJQU010000214.1 GCA_018819005.1 Pseudomonadota bacterium
AGCAGACACATGATTATTATCTCGAGAGAGAGTGTCCAGAACATCAGTTCAGGAAATACGCTCCCCTCTATCACCACAAACATCGATCCCGCAATTCCGGCAAATGCTCCCGATATGACCATCCCGGTAAGCTGCACGCGTTTTACGTTGATACCCACAGCTTCGGACCTTACCGGGTTATCGCGGACGGCCTGAAATGATCTTCCAAAAGGTGAATTCACGATTCTTTGCATTACTATAAGGCAAATTGCGGTTAATATCAGAGAAAAATGATATGCTCCGTCCGTTGAAGAAATAATATCGGGAACAGGTATGCCGTGAATCCCGTCATCACCGCCGGTGAATGAATACCACCGGAAAACAACTACCCAGACCAATGAGCCGAGAGATATCTGAAGCATTCCGAAATAAAGCTTGGAAAGCCAGACACAGATAAGTCCGATTACAAGGCTGAAGAGCGCCGAGACGACAGGCGCCAGAAGAAAGCCTATCCACGGAGAAAAGGCGGTTTTAGTTATCACAAGAGCTACGGTATATGCCCCAATTCCGTAAAATACGGCATGATGAAACTGGTACATACCGCCTAAACCGAGCACAAGATTGAGGCTTACGGCAAGCAGACCTGTCGTCAGTATCAGCCCTGTAAGGTAAACCTGAAATCTGGGCAGAAAACGGGGCGCAAAGAGAAGGAGCACGAAAACCGCAAGCCACGGCACTAAAACTTTCCAAGCGGATCTTTCAGGCAAAATCGATTTCCTTTACCATGTGGATTTAAGAAGCCCTTTCGGGTAGAAAAGCAGCACCATCACAACAATCACATAAGGAAACACTATGGCAAACTGAGGCCATACAAGGATTCCTATCGAATCGGTCAGGCCAAATATAAGGGCACCGAGCAATGCCCCCCATATGTTCCCCAGGCCCCCCATGATGACTATAAGAAAAGCCTCTATTATGATCGCATGATCCATCCCCTGCCTTATGTTCTGGGTCGGCGCCACGAGAGCTCCTCCAAGCCCCGCAAGAAAACAGCCTATGACAAAAACAGCGGCAAATACCAGGCTGACATTTATTCCGACGGCTCCGACCATCTCCCGGTCTACTGCGGCAGCTCTCGCTATTTTGCCTATTCTGGTCCTGTTCGTCAGAAACCATAAGCCGAAAGCTACAACCGGGCCGGTTATGATAAGAAAGAAATTATACCGCGGAAACGGAAAGCCGAGAATAGTAAAGAAACCCTGGAATGCGGCCGGAAGATCAACGCATCTGTAATCCGAACCCCACACCATCTTGACGAGGTCGCCGAATACAAGGGTGATTGAAAAAGTAAAGAGTAGGAGCATGAGATGCTCCCTTTCATAAAGATACTGAAAAAGCCCCCGTTCTACGACCAGGCTTATAAGGGCTACAGCCAGGGGGGACAGGAGAACAGCTATCCAGAATCCCACCTGGCCCCCGCCGAAAAAAAGATTGATCGAGTACATGATAAAAGCACCGATCATGTAAAGGGAACCGTGGGCCACGTTAGGAATCCTCAATACTCCTAAAATAAGGCTTAAGCCGGATGCCACAATGAAGAGTATCGTGGTCCTGCTGAGGCCCACAAGAGACTGCTGGAACAGGGCAGAAAGGGTAATGTTCGAAGCAAAATCCATAAAATACCTATTTTACGCCTCTTGCCTTCTTGATATCTTCAATGCTCGGCATTAAATCCTTTCCCGGAATCGTCACGATATCCGTCGCAATCAGGTAATCATATCCCTCGACTTTTTTTGTAGTCCCCATGAACATGGGAAACATCACCTGGTGGTCGAAGGCACGCACCGTAAGTTCTCCTATGGGGCTTCCGATGCTCATCCCTTCAAGCGCATTTATGAATTTCTCGGTATTGATCTCTCCTGCCTTTTCATATGCCTTTGCAATGAAGTTGGCCGTAATATACCCGTACAGGGCGCCGACTTTCGGAGGCCTTCCGTAAGCATCCTTGAACTCCTTAACAAAAGCCTTGTTTTCCGGAGTATCCGGAAAGTAATAAAAATAGTTTGACGTTCCCAAAACACCTTCCGGGGCAGTAAGGCCCAGAGGGGCTAAAGTCGACATTTCGGTCGCTGTGTGCATGTAGAAAGGAACGCTCTTGTTGAAACCGGTTGCCGCAGAAGCCTTTAAAAAAGGAACACAGCCTGCTCCCCCTGTGGCAATAATAACCGCGTCGGGTTTTGCCGAAAGCATGGCGGTTATATAGGGAGTGAAATCGGGCTCGCCTACCTTCCACCACGACTGGCCGAGAAGCTCAACATCGGGTCTGAGAGTCTTGAGATGGTTCCATACGCTGTCGGCGATTGCGTGACCATACTCGTAATCATCGCCGGCAATCCAGTATTTTTTATAAGGTTTTTTTGCCAGTCCGGCAGCCCCGGCCTTTCCGGCCATTGCCGTGTTTTCGTTCATTGAAAAAACATAACGATTCCCCTTTTCACCGGTGATTTTTTCGCTCTTTGCAAAAGTCACAAGGAAAGGTATCTTTTCCTTTTCACAAAGATCGGAAATCGCAAGAGTAAGACCGCTGTTTATAGTACCCATGAGAATATCGACATTTTCCCTCATGATAAGCTCTTTTGCGGCGCTTAAGCCGATATCAACCTTGAATTTATCATCCCTTGTCACAAATTCGATCTTTTTTCCGAGTATTCCGCCTTTTGCATTGATCTTGTCCGTTGCAAGCTTGAAAGCGTCCCTGACATCATTCGTGTACGTACTCGCAGGACCGGTATATGTATCAACGATACCGACTTTGATTGTATTTCCCGCCTGCGCCGCTGTCCCGGTCAACAGAAAAGTAAGTATCATTGCAATACAGACTGGAAGCCACATTCTTTTTCTCATAACAACCTCCTTTATTAATTAAATGGTTTATATAGGAAGATAAAGTTTTATCTTTTTCACGAGTTATTTATTAAAAATACCAAAAAAAGGCAAAGAATTTCCGGCGGGAGAATCATGTTATTTTTTGGACATGGTTTCCTTGATGAAAAAGCTTGATAAAAAGGCTATGATTCCGCAAAAAAAGAGCACAAGAAAGGCGTTTTTATAACCTGCAACCGTAAAGGCCCCTTCGACGCGGCCCTGACGCTCAAGAATATATCCAAGCACCGGCTGGAAAACGGCTCCGCCCGCAAAAGGGAATAAAGTTACAAGCCCTATGGCAGTTCCCGCCATCTGAACCGGAAAAAGTTCTTTAGTGGCAGTAAACCCAATGACCACTATAGCGCTGGAAAAGATCCCAAGACCAAGACAGAGAGTGTAATGCCCGAGAACGGATATTCCTTCGGTATGAAACGCCATAAAATACGTAATAACGAGAACAACCGCGCTCGAAATAACTATAACCGGTTTTCGCCCGCGGAACAGGTTATTGGAGAGGTAGCTGAGCAGGGGGCTTCCTATCACCATACCGATAGCAAGCATGGAAAGGATACGCCCGGCTTCCGGCTTGGTCATACTGTAAACCTGCATCAGATAAGGCCCTCCCCAAAGCCCTCCGAATGCAAAGAATATCCCGCAGTCAAAGAAGAACCATACGGCAAGGGGCCAGAAAGACGGAGAGGATATGACTTTCTTCACGCCTTCTGAAAGTTTAATCGATTGCGTCCCGTCTCCGGTGTGCTCGGCAGGAGACGGCCATCCCCTGTCTTCAGGCTTGTCATATACAAAAAACCATATCAGAACAGCCAGTACAAGAGTCAGAATGCCCACAAAAATGAATGAAAACCGCCAGCCAATCCACCCGCTTAACAGCGCAAGAGGAACCGTGGCCGTAAGCGAGCCAAGGCCTCCCATGGCCATGAGAATTCCGGTCATCATTGCAAACTCTGTTTTCTTAAACCACTCGGCAAGAACCTTCATCGTAGCCACAAAAAGCATGGCAATGCCAACCCCGACAAGTGTACGGCCAAGTATAGCCAAAGAAACCGAAGTTGCAAATCCAAGGATAACAGAACCTGCAAACGCTATAATGAAGAATAATGTGATTTCTTACGGGGACCCCAGGTGTCCGAGAGAAGACCTGCCGGAAGCTGCATCAGGGCATAGGGATAAAAATATGCCGCCGACAGGAATCCTATAAGGGCTCCGCCGGCGTTTAAATCCTTCATCATGTCAACGGCAACAACAGCCGGACAGAGACGGTGGAAATAGACAAGAACGTAACCAAACGCGAGGATCCAGAAGATCACCCAGCGGTAGCTCAGTGCTCTGCGAAGCTTCTCGTCGTTGTCTATTTTCTGTTCCATTTTCACCACCGGATCGCGTCTATGTCGGTTTCTTTCTATTTCAAGAAAAGGGGTATCAGGAATTCTGAATTCCGACTCCTGAATTCTGGCTTCTTAATTCTCAACCCCAGAAAAATATTTTATTACAAAGCCGGTGTGCCAAAATCCATAGCCGACCAGAAACC
>JAHJQU010000215.1 GCA_018819005.1 Pseudomonadota bacterium
CCCTATTCTTTCAGTATAAACCTCCATGCGCAGTACCAGTCGTCAGGGTGTTTGTCCGGCGGACAACCGACGCATTCTGTCATGACTCTCGAATCAATGCTTCTTGCAAAATAAGTATATTCGACCATGCCTCCCGATTTGCAGGGATAATCATCGAGCCCTTTACGTTTTCTCGCAGATTGAACGCGGCATTCGTTCATCCGGAATATGAAACTGTCTGGAGTGTCATCGACTACAGACTGGGTGTTCAGCCGGGCATATATTCGGAAATTGAGGGCTCTTTTGAGGCCCTCAAGTCCCGGGTTATCGGGAAGGTTTAAAAATCTCTTAATAGTCCATGCTTCAAATGGGGAGAAGTGCGCCCAGCAGGTATCATTGCAACGCTTGGCATCAATCATCCCGTTTGTAAATTCAACAGCCTGGAACCAGACACCATCATTTGCAATCCAGTTCGCGGCTGCGCAATCCATAAGGTCAGACAGTTTCTCTTTAGACATGTTCAGCATGGGGAGAGGTATACCATCCTTCATTTCAAAACCAAGGACTTTCCCCAGCCTTTTCATCTGGATTTCATATCCTCTTTCAGATGCGGTCTTCAGAGCTTCGAGTGCCCTTTCCGTACCCATCTGGTGCCTGATTTCGGTGTACCAGAGGGCATAATGAACTATTATGCGGTGGAACATGTCGATAATCAGGCGGGCCGTCTGTTCGTGGTCAAGGTCCTGTATCGAATCAATTCTGTCAGGCATTGAGATATCTCCTGTTATTTCCGCCCGGTCAGCTCCTTTGGAATCCTTCCTGTATGAGCGCATTCGGATCTGAGACGCCTTCCCACTATCCTTTCGGTCATCCTGCCGATTTCCAGAACCTTGTCGACATTAATGCCGGTATCGATACCCATTTCATCCATCATCACAACCATGTCTTCGGTCGACACAAGCCCTGTGATGGACGGGTCGGAATAATAGTATGCGCCTGTTCCTGCCACGGGAACACCGTCCACAAAATTTGCCGGCTGGCCGCCTATTGCGCCGATTGTGGATTCAAAATTTGTGATTCCGGCCTGAAGGGCAGCGAGCACATTGGCAAGGCCCCACCCTCTTGTTGTATGGAAATGGGCGATATGCTTTGATTTATCCGGAATTTCGTTAAGGATCATGGAAAAATACTCAAAAACCTTGTTCGGCGCGGCCGAACCGTCATGATCTGCATGTTCTATGTCGTCTGCTCCGATATCGAGCCAACGTTTAGTAAAAGCAACGGCATCTTTCAGCTCGGTCGGACCTGCTATGGGACAGCCCCATATTGTGCTGACCGTTCCGCAGACTTTAATTCCGGCTTCATGGGCCTTGGGAATATAATCTGCGCACATCTTCCAGTACTCGGCGAGGGACAATCCGGAATTTTTCTTGTGATGAGCCTCACTTGTTGAGACCATGAAAAGTATCCTGTCGGGGCCATATCCTTCCTTTTTGGCAATTATGGCTCTATCAACAGCTTTTTCACGGATCGTAATAGTGGTTATTTCAGCATCTTTCAGGAGATGCTCGACTTTTTTGCTAGTACGGAGGCGTTTCATTACTGCATCAGCATCCTTGAACTGAGGCATGCCTGTCGGGTTTCCATAGTTTGTGACTTCGATTCTTTTAAAACCGGCGAGCAGAAGCTGTTCTGAAAGCCAGACCTTTGCATCAGTCGGTATGAATTTTTCTTCGTGCTGGAATCCGTCTCTTACGGTTATGTCCCCCAGTACAACCTTTTTCGGATAATTCATAAGTGCCATTTCAATTCTCCTTAAAATTGTTAAGTAAAGTGGTTAAGGGGTTTGGTTATTTTCCCTTATACACCGGTTTTCTTTTTTCCCTGAAAGCCGCAAGCCCTTCGAGGCGGTCTTCCGTCGGTATTGTCACCCAGTAGGCATTCGATTCTATAGCAAGGCCGGTCTGAATATCGGTTTCAATCCCGAAATTTATTGCATATTTTGCCTGCTCAATTGCTATGGGACCTGTTTCACATATCATGGCAGCCATTTGCATACATTCTTTTATAAGAGCATCCTTTTCGCAGATCTTATTGACAAGTCCTATGGACAGAGCCTCTTGTGCATCAATTCTCTTCCCGGTAAATATCAGTTCTTTTGCTTTGCCCCTGCCCACCAACCTTGGAAGTCTCTGGGTTCCACCTGCACCTGGTATAATGGCAAGCCGCGTTTCTGTGAGGCCCATTGTTGCATTTGCCGATGCAATCCTTATATCGCATGCAAGGGCAAGCTCGGTTCCGCCGCCAAGTGCTATTCCGTTGACCGCCCCAATTACAGGCTTGTTAAGGAGTTCAATTGAGGTAAAGAGATTTCTTATCGTAAAAATATATTCCTTTACCTGCAGAGGGCTCAATGTTACACGCTCCTTCAGATCCGCTCCTGAGCAGAATGCCTTATCTCCCGATCCCGTGATAATGACAACTCTTATATCGGATCTGAATCTCAAAGCTTCAACCTGATCCCTCAAAGAATGCAGCATGCTGAAATTTAAAGAATTCATTGCCTGTGGACGGTTTAAAGTAAGCGTCATTATACCCTCTTTTTCTTCTGCCAGAAGAACCTGTTCTTCCGTCATAGCAATCCCTCCATTATGACTTTTTATAAACCTGTTATATAAAATATGAGCGAGCGCTCGGTCATATTTTATTCAGTTTATCCTTTCAGGTTTATTTTTGTCAATATTTTTCTTGAATCTTTGCCCGGGCGGCATATTATTCATTAACAAATAATATAAACAATAAAAACGATATGATAAATATAATGCCGGACCTGTTTTTCTATTGTGGAACAGGTTAAATGGAAGAAAATCTTACATCTTGACAAGTAAAAATGATGCATGATATCAACCTATGAGTGAGCGCTCGCTCGGATCTCTAATTTATTGAACTTTTCCGCAATAAGGCGTAAGCAGGCTATCGGAGATTATGCAGGAACTTCAAAGAACAAAAGA
>JAHJQU010000216.1 GCA_018819005.1 Pseudomonadota bacterium
GCCGGCAAACAATATTATAAAGAGAGCGAAAGAGGACAAATTCGACCTCATCCTTATGGGAAGAACAGGCCTTACCGGTCTCGAACGCGCTATGACAGGCAGCACAGCCGCCAAGGTGGTGGCACACGCTCCATGCAGTGTAAGCATAATTCAATAAATCAAGGAGGTTAACAAAATGCGTAAGTTGTGGATAAGATTAACGGGGGTAATGGCCATGGCGTTGATGGTTATACCGGATGTTGTTCTGGCTGCAGGACCAAAGGCCGCCCTTCTTGTCATTGTGGCCGATACCCGCAAATTGACCGGCTGGGAGGCATGGTTTGCCAATCTGTACAATGAGAGTCATTTATACTTTACAATTGTCACTGTTTTAGCCATCCCGATTATCGGGGTTATTCTTGGCTTTCTGGCAGACCTTGTTATGGCACGTGTGGGCATTGATCTCAAGTCAAGGGAATTGTCCGAACATTAAAAGTTCACCCAGTTAAAAAAAGATTTGATTTTAAAATAATATCAGGAGGATAAATTATGGATTGGTTATATGTTCTCATGCCCATTTCGGGAGTAACAATATTCTGGCCGGGTCTCGTTATCCTTGGAATCGGGGTCGGAATAATCGGCGGTTTTTTTGGTATGGGTGGTGCCTGGATGGTGACACCGGGACTCAATATACTCGGTTTTCCAATGGCTTTCGCCATCGGGACCGATATTGCCCACATGGCCGGAAAGTCTCTTATTTCCACCATGCGGCACGGCAGGTTCGGAAATGTAGATTATCGGCTGGGCTGTATTATGATAGTCGGTACTGTAGTCGGGTTTGAAATAGGCGCCCAGATGATCATGTGGCTGGAACGCATCGGAAAGGTGGAGGTAATTGTCCGCTGGATGTACATTGTACTTCTTATCCTTATCGCATGGATGGTTTTTGCCGACGTGGCAAAGAAGAGAAAAAAGGAAAATGAGGCAAGGGCAAAAGGTCAGGATGTTGATAAACTGACCACTGGCATAGAATGGCACAAGACCTTCCATAAGCTTAAGATTCCTCCCATGATACATTTCAAGGCGGCAGGGTTTACATGTTCCGCCTGGTTGCCCATCTTTATCAGCTTTGTTACAGGCTGGCTGGCAGGCATTCTGGGTATCGGCGGAGGCCTTATACGAATGCCGGCACTTATCTATTTTATCGGTTGCCCCACCCACATAGCTGTCGGTACAGACCTCTTTGAAGTTATGATATCCGGTCTTTACGGAGCAGCCACATATACTTACAAAGGCAGAACAGAGTTGCTTGCCGCCGTTATTATGCTGTGCGGCGCGGCCATGGGAGCTCAGGTAGGGACAGTGGCAACCAAATACATAAAAGGGTATGGAATTCGCATCGCTTTTGGAATTGCCGTCATCGGTTGCTGTATTTCCGTCATTATGAAAATAATTCCTCGGTATATATCCGGAACCAAAGTTGCTATGGATATCGCCTCAACAACTCTTATGCTCGGGCTTGTGACTGCCCTGTCTCTCTACATTCTCGTTAAAATGGTACAGGGTGCGAAGCAGGAAGTCGCCGCGAAAAAAGGGAGGGCTTAACATGAGAAGGCATACTATGATAAAGAAATTCGGCTTGTTTGCTGTACTGACTCTTTTATCCCTTGGATCTCTTATTGCCTGCGGAAAACTGGGAAATGTGGATCAGGGGAGGGTTGTCGAATTTGACGAGGAGAAAGGATTGGTCACTCTTATCAGAGATTTCAAGGCCGACCCAAAGAATCCTGACTATACTCATTTGCCGCCTTATACTTATGAGATGCCGAAGGATCCTAGTGAAATAGGAGCTCTTCCTAAAGCAGGAAAACGCATGAAGCTTGATACCGAAAAAAAACAGATAGTCATCTTTGATACCGCAACGCAGGACTTCAAGACCCTCGACTACAGCCTGATCTCTCAGGCGGAAAAGATAAGCGGTGATGATCCGCAGGTCTACGATCAGGAAGCGGATAAACCCAAAACATTTCCCATGATAGACAGGGGAAAAAAGACCATTACAGTCTATTCGGCAAGACAAAAAATTCTCACCACCTTCTCTCTCCCTGATGAATATTTCGCGCTTCCGGATGATACATGGGATTCCGGAGATGAAGTCCGTATCTATTACAAGGAGGAAGGAAAAGCCAGGAGGTTTATGAACCTCAGCAAAACTGATATTTTCAAGAAATAAAATAGAAGCAAAATATATAACTGAAGGCATTTACTGACGTTTTATCGCCTTTCAATCTTCGGTCTTCAGCCTAAACACTTGGCAGGGGCGGGTTTACAAATCCGCCCCTGATCAATCAGAAAGAATAGAGACACTGTGACAGATATAGAGAAAACCATACGGACGAGAAGTATTACAGGTAAAGCAGCGGCATTTTTTTGTGTTCTCCTTTGTCTGTCAATTCTTGATGCCGTAGTCGCCGGATTCAGGCAGCCTGCGCGGGTGTTTGATCTTCTTCCAGGAACATCTTCGGGAATCAGTGGTATAATGGCAGAGAAAGTCGAGAGTACAGGAGAAATAAGCTACACTGTCGGTTCAGAGCTTATCAGGCTTTCCATAGATTCAATTCAAAAAGGTCACTGGTTTGGTGACAACATGTGGCAGGGCCGGATTATGGTGAGCCCCGATACCGGAGAAGGAGAATACAGTTTAACCGTGGGCGTTGACGGAATAAAGAAGCTGAAGCCGCCGATAAACTTCCTGGTAAGGGTTCATAAAGATTATGCGAGTTATCGCCATAGTTTCAAGTCTTTCATAAAACGGTATCTCGACATATCGCCTTGGATTCTGGCCGCTTCTTTTTTTACGCTCGTTGTTCCGGCCTTCGTGCATGTCTTTTTCCTCTCCGTAAAGATTGAAACCCAAATGACCAAACAGGGGAAAGCCGTTGTATATAGAGTAAAAAAAGCTGATGATGGATACGAGATATCCTTCAGTCTGGGTGCCGCGCACGGCATCCGGACCGATACCAGTCTTGCCATTCTCAACGAAGGAGGCAAGCCCGCAGGAACTGCTATCGTAAATAATGTCTCTGAAAATGACTCGGTGGCAAGGGTCGGACCGGGATGCACTGTCAAACCTGGATATACGGTATCGCTCGCCTGCCGGTGAAAGAACCGTCGTTAATTCTCCGGATAAAACGGCAAAGGATAACCTGCGCTTTGCGGTTAATTCGCGTTCAGATAATGGCTGCCGGCTTGAATAAAATCAATCTTCATGATAAACAGGTCTATAGCGATTGTAAGAATAATGTTCCGATTGCAGCTTGTTCAAATTGTTTGGGTATGGATTTATGACATTTAATATATGGAAAGATCGGATATGAAAATTATTAGTCTGTTACTGGTGGATGATGAAGAAGATTTCAGAATAACTCTGGCAAACAGGTTGAAGAAAAGAAACCTGGATGTTACCGATGCCGGCAGCGGCGAAGAGGCGATAGAGATTATCGGAAAAAAATCTTTCGATGTTGCCATTGTTGACATTAAGATGCCGGGGATAGATGGAATAGAAACTCTCAGGCGGATCAAGAAGATCGATCCGCTTGTGGAGATTATCCTTCTGACAGGGCATGCATCAATAGAAGCAGGTGTCGAAGGCATGAAAATCGGAGCTTACGACTACGTTGTCAAGCCGTGTAATGTCAATGACCTCCTGGTCAAGGTTGAAGATGCCTGTCGCCGCAGGATGATAGAGAAAGGGCAAGCTCAGGAAAAACCGGAATGTTCAAAAAGCTGAATTTTTTTAAACGGGACAAATCACACAAAGGATCATCTTCCGGAGATAACCTGCCGGATCTGTTTCGCTATAAATATTCCTGTTTCAAAATGCTGCTCGATTCGAATTCCGAGTTTTTAAATGTAATAACAGACCTGGCAGAAAAACTGCAGGGACAACAGATCTTTAGCATGTCGTATGTCAGATCCAGATCGGCTAAAGCTGTTTTCCATGCTCTCCGCATGATCAAAAACCTGGATGACCTCTCAGGCCACCGTTACTCCCCGCTGTTTGATACCCTTGAAAATATCAACCTGAAAATCGAAGAAATTCTCGGCAGGAAAAAAGAAGTTTCCGTCCCAGAATTAATCTTACCTTACTCTGCGATAAATGCGGAGATGATGGACTGGGTGGGCGGGAAAAATGCCAATCTGGGAGAGATACACAGCAGGATCGGGCTTCCGATCCCCAGCGGATTTGCAATAACAACAAAGGCTTTTGAATCTTTCCTCCTACACTCGGCGCTTTTCGATGAGGTAAGCAGCAAAAAGATGGAGATTGATCCTGATAACCCTGAAACCATCAAAACCATCAGTGATGATATCAGGCAATTGATTATTTCAGCCGATGTTCCTGCCGCAATAGAAGATGCCATCCTCCTTGCCTATGCAAAACTTGCCGAGGATACTTCGTTTGGTAAAATTCCGGACTCTCCATTGCGGATATCGATGCGGAGCAGCGCTGTCGGGGAGGACAGTGAGTTGTCCTTTGCCGGCCAATACCTGACCGTCTTAAACGTGCCGCATGAACATATTATACGGACATATAAGGAAATAGTCGCCAGTCTTTACAGTCCCCGTGCAATCGCGTACAGGCTCAACAAAGGTATCAGGGATGAAGATATCGCCATGAGTGTAGCCTGCATTCAAATGGTGGAATCAGTTACCAGCGGCGTGATGTATTCGAGAAATCCTCTCAACATGCTGGAAGAGGTTATCCTTATAACCGCCGTATGGGGACTGGGACCCTATGCTGTGGATGGAGTTATCACACCGGACAC
>JAHJQU010000217.1 GCA_018819005.1 Pseudomonadota bacterium
CTGATATGACTTTCTATGCAGGATGAAGCACCCTCCATCTCTTTGCCGCAAAAAGCACAAACCGCCAATTCTGCCGCTCCTTATACTGAGTTATGGCTCTTACCAGAAATATATTCTGAGCCCAACCCTATTCAATATGATGTATTATCTTAACACCGCCCGGCTTCTGGTAGAAATATTCAACGAACTTGCCGTTTCCATTCAGAACAGCCGTAAGTGAAAAAGGACTCTTCCTGTTTTTATTCATTCTTCCGATAAAATCGGACGTGCTCGAAAACCTCAAATCACCAAAAGTTATAACGCTGTTTTCCCCTGACTTTGTTCTTTCGACAACCGGATATACCGCAAACCATGAATATGTATTAAATATGGAGGCGTCCTTTCCAAACTCATAAAACATCCTTCTTTCCGCCTTCTCGTACCTTCCCAGAAAAACAAGAGGCTTTCGGCCCAACAAACTTATTCCACCGAAATCATAGGTTTTTTCTCTTTCAATTATAACCTTCCAGTAAAATGGCGTAAAAATATCAGGAGAAAGATGAACTTTTAACAAATTTTCATTTCTTGTCCCGAGTTTGTCCGCTATGTTTTTTTCAAGATATGTTTTTATTCCAAGATTAATTGCCGGATACATAAAAATCCATATTACTCCGGTTATGACAATCATCTCTTTCTTCTTTTTATTTAACGCCGAAATAATCAGAATTATCACCAGAACAAAGGTATATATTGGATCGATGATAAATACCGATTCAAGAGAGTACCTTCTGTGCGTAAAAGGGAAAAAAATTTGAGTACCGTAAGATGTTATAAGATCAAGGAATATATGCAGATATATTATTGATAATGCGGCAATAAAGCCTTTTTTTATATCAAATGATTTAATAAACAGCCTGAAGATAAAAACAAGAATAACCGCAAGAAATATCCCGACGGCAAGGGAATGGGTGGCGCCCCTGTGATGAATCAGGTACAATTCAGGACCAAGGAAACCTGCAATGTTATCTATGTCCGGCAATAACGTGGCAATGATGCAAAAGAGCATTATATGCCGTTCATTGTAATAGCCGCGAAAAGCCCCTTTTCCAAGAACACCTGAAGCAATATGCGTTACCGGATCCATAACACCTTATTATATACAAGACCTTAATAATCTACCCATAATTTGACGGCTTCGTAAAAAGTCATTCTGCTGTGTTGCACTTCATCTTTCGTCATTGCAGCGTACCAGTAAGTACGCTTCATTCCTCAAGATTCGTGCGCCTTGCATAATGATCTTTTTTCTTTGCCGTCTGAAATTCGACTTTTTACGAGTTCATCATAATTTGATGGCTTCGTTGGAAGTCAAAAACAGACTTTTTACCTGGCGGGAAATCCGCCGAAGGCTGACTCTCCCGCCGCAAGGAGCGGGGAATGCTCTCGCTGTTTCGGTTCAAGCAACCGTAAATTTCACGACAACGCAGATTCAGGCCCGCTTCCATCATCCCTGACAAAATAAAAAAGAATTCCGCCCGCTATAAAGAGAATAAGGATAGAAGCGATGCTTATCCGCGAAGCAATCCGCCCGATATATTCTGCTTCTTGGGCCGATGGAAAAGGAGGCATTAGCAACCTTTTTGCAAAAAGGCCTGCCGTTCCCATCAGGGCTGGACCGATAATAACAGCAAATTTGCCTATCATATTATAAAACCCAAAATACTCTGCGGCTTTATCTGCAGGAATAAGACGCAAATAATATGAACGGCTGAGAGCCTGTATTCCGCCTTGAGAAAGGCCTATAATGACGGCAAGAATATAAAATTCGGTCTTTGTCGTCATCATGCTTCCCCAGATAGTAATAAATATATAGATGCCGATACAAAGAAAAATAGCCCGCCTGGCTCCCCAGGCCTGGCCAAGTTTTCCGAAACAAATAGCAGCAGGAAACCCTACAAACTGGACAACAAGAAGAGATACTATCAGGTCTTTTGAATCAAATCCCAGCGACATTCCGTAATCAACAGCCATACGGATAATTGTATCAACTCCATCGATGTAAAGCCAGTAAGCGAGCAAAAAGAGATAAATAGTTTTCGATGAACGGATTTTCTTAAATGTTTCAATAAACTGCCTGAAACCTTCCCTGATAAAATCCCGTTTCATATCATTGGATGCAAAGGCCTTTTGTTCCGGAACCAGTAAAATGGTAAAGATTGTAAAAAAACCCCACCATACTGCAACGGAAATAAAAGAAAATCTTACTGCGGATGAGGAATCGGCAAAACCGAATTTTTCCGGCATCAGAGTCATCAGAACATTTAACAAAAACAAAAGACCGCCGCCAAGATACCCAAGACCATATCCCAGGCCGGAGACATAATCCGTCTCATCCCTTTCCGCTACGCCCGGCAGGAGAGAATCATAAAAAATGTTTGCTCCGGAAAAACCTATTACTGCGATTGAATAACAAATGACGGCAAGAATCCAGTCACCCTTTTGAACAAGATAAAGCGAAGCGGTCATCACAATGCCAAGGTAGGCAAAAAAGATGAGAAATTTCTTCTTTATTGATCCCCTGTCTGCTATTGCGCCAATTAACGGCGCAATTAAAGCAATAAAGAGGCTTGCAATGGAATTCCCGAATCCCAGCCTTGCCGTACTGAGGTTTACATCAACCCCAAAGCTCCAGTACTGTTTGAAAAATACAGGGAAAAAGCCGGCCATAACTGTTGTGGCAAATGCTGAGTTTGCAAAGTCATACAAAGCCCAGCCAATAATAGCTTTTCTGTTTTTCAGCATGGCCCTGCTCCCGGAAAGCTTCTGGTCTTCAGGTTCTATTTCAGGCGAAAATCCCGCCCTTGGTCTGAGAACCGGGTACTATGATGCGGGAGGCTTCATTGCGCCGCATTTCATTAGCCTTTTGAATGAGATTTTCCACAGCTTCATTAACTGCTGCAGGAAATTTTTCTGACGCTTCCTTAATGTTTTCAGCTTCAAGCTCACATTGTATGGGTAAAAGCCCCATCTGTGTCATAAGCTGGGTATGAGCCATAAATAGTGTTTTGCGGCTTTTGTCTTCCGAACCATCAGCCATTACCGGGGTGAGCCTCCTGATGGAACCCGCCTTTAAATCGGTAAAGGACTCCTCCAGATAAAGATTATCCTTGTCAACTTCGACACTAATTTTAAAACTCTGTTCGTTGTTTGGCATTTACATTCTCCTCTTTATTGGCGGCTTCTTAAAAAGTCATATTTCAGACGGCAAAGTAAAAAGCTTATTATGCAAGGCGCACGAATTTTGAGGAATGAAGCGTACTTTTTGTACGCTGCAATGACAAAAGATGAAGTGCAACACAGCAGAATAACTTTTTACGAAGCCGTCTTTATTTATTTTCCGTCCCTTATACTCAAGGAAGGCAAATAATACAAACCGTTTTTAATAGGATGCCGGAAAAGGCGCATATCTTGACACGATAAGCCGTTCATCATATTTAAAGAACTCTGTATAATATCTGATTAAAGGGAAGGACAAAGGGAATATCGAATATCGTACTTCGAAGTTCGAAGTACGAACGACTGGAAAAATTGGAGGATCAGAATATGGCAAACAGAAAAAGGCTGCTTATTGTAGGCGGTGTAGCGGGTGGCGCATCATGTGCGGCAAGAGCTCGGAGACTTTCAGAAGACGCTGAAATCGTGATATTTGAACGAGGCCCTTATGTCTCTTTCGCAAATTGCGGACTTCCTTATTACATCGGAAATGTTATTACCAGCGAAGACGACCTCATTGTCGCATCACCGGAGCTTTTTCTTGAGTGGTTCGAAGTTGATGTTAGAAATCAGAACAATGTTCTCTCGGTCAACAGGGAAAAGAAGGAAATTGAGGTAAAAGATCTCAAAACAGGAAAGGTTTACAGGGAAAAATATGATGCCCTTCTTCTTTCTCCAGGATCAGCGCCTTTAAAGCCGAACTTGAAAGGAATAGATCTTCCGGGAATATTCACGCTCCGCAATATCCCGGATACAAGGGAAATTATTAAATGGATTAAAGAAAAAAAAGTTGAAAGGGCGGCCATTGTAGGCGGAGGATTTATAGGGCTTGAAATGACGGAAAACTTAAGAAGGCTCGGCATTCATGTTACCATAATTGAAATGCAACCCCATGTCATGCCTGCCATCGACCCTGAAATAGCAGCATTCATCCATAAACATCTCGAGGCAAACGGAGTATTCTTAATGCTCGGTTCCGCTGTTTCCGGATTCAGCAGAGAAAACGACGACTCAATATCCGTAAAGCTTCAATCGGAAAATGCGGTTCCGGCCGACATGGTTATACTCTCCATAGGCGTTCGGCCTGAAATTCAGCTTGCAAAGGATGCGGGACTCTCCATAGGCGCTCTTGGAGGGGTAGTCGTTGACGAATTCATGCGGACAAGCGACGAAAACATCTGGGCAGTAGGTGATGCCGTCGAAGTAAAAGACTTCTTAACAAACAATCAAAGCCTAATCCCCCTCGCAGGACCGGCAAACAGGCAGGGCCGGGTTGCCGCGGAATCCATATTCGGAACATCCAATAAAATAAAATCTTTCAGAGGCGTACAGGCTACCGCCGTTTGCGGGATAATGGGCATGACGATAGCTTCAACAGGTCTGACGGAAAAGGCCATAAAAAGGCATGAGAAAAACGGCGTTCACATACCATATGAGAAGATATATCTCCATCCGGATCACCATGCCACCTATTATCCGGACGCAAAAACCATAACCATGAAGCTTATATTCTCCAAAAATGACGGGCAGGTTCTTGGCGCACAGGCTGTAGGCTTTGAAGGAGTAGAAAAGAGAATCGATGTCATCTCTGCAATTATCCAAAAAAACGGGACTGTCTTTGACCTTGAAGAAGCCGAACTCTGCTATGCCCCCCAGTACGGTTCAGCGAAAGATCCTGTCAACATGGCAGGCATGATAGCTGTAAACGTGCTTAAGGGTTATTCTTTTATAAAACACTGGGAAGAGCTTCCAGGTTCGGATACTTATATAATAGATGTGCGTGACCCGGCTGAATATGTGCGGGGACATCATAAAAGCGCAGTCAATATTCCTTTAAACAGCATAAGATTCAGGCTTGACGAAATTCCTGAAAACCGGGATATCTGGCTGTACTGTCTTGTAGGGAAAAGATCTTATTTTGCTTCAAGAATATTAAGACAAAAAGGTTTTAATGCATGGAGCGTTTCAGGGGGATATGTAATGTATAAGGCAGTAAAAAAGTTCATGAACCTGCCGTAGAGACCTTTGCATAACGCCCCCTTTTGCCCGATTACTGCGTCAGGCTCAAATTTCAATCCTCGAAATACTAAAAGTATTCCTGTGGTTGAAATTATCGCCTTCCTTGTACTTGGCCAAAATTGGACGTTCTTCAAAGGTCTCCATAGTATGATGGTTTTATGAAAAGCAGAATTTCCCTTATTTTATAATGCGATCAAGTCCGGTATCATGTCCTGAAACCGGATCCTCCAAGGGCTCCAGGTGTGTAAATACTGTGACATAAGAAATCGCACTGCGAATTTCAGCTTCCAGTTCCTCAAGCAGCTCATGGCCCTGCTGCACTGTCCATGCGCCCGGAACAAGAACGTGGACTGACACAAAACAGCGCGATCCGGCCTGTCTGGTTCGCAGCGCATGAAACTCGATCCCCTGTCTTTTATACTTATCAAAAACAGTTATCACTTCCCTGCACTCATGCTCAGGCATTGCCGAGTCCATGAGGCCGAACACCGAACCCCTGAGCAGCCTGAAGCCTGTCCAGACAATATAACAGGCAACGCAAAGCGCAATAACAGGGTCCAGAGGCTGCCATCCGGTTAATGCCACTGCGGTTACCCCGCCTATCACGCCTATTGAAGTCCAAACGTCAGTCATAAGATGGTGCGCATCCGCTTCAAGGGTAACGGATCTGTTTCTCTTTCCGGCAGAAAGGAGGATGCGCGCAACTACGAAATTTATCAGCGATGCGATAGCAGAGACAGCCAAACCTGTACCGGCCTGTTCAATAGGCCTCGGATTGATGAGGCGGCTAATTGCCATAACTCCGATGCTGACGGCAGCGATGAGAATCAGTACGCCTTCCGCGCCGCATGCAAAATATTCGGCCTTGTCATGTCCGAAAAGGTGATCTTCATCAGGTGGGCGGGCAGCTATCGTAAGCATAACCAGGGCTATGCTTGCCCCAAGCAGGTTAACAAATGATTCCGCTGCGTCTGAGAGCAAGCCAACCGATCCGGTAATCCAGTACGCATAACTTTTCAAAGCGATGGTGGCAATCGCGGCTGCAATCGACAGCCAAGCATAGCTGGTAAGTGATGAACGATTCATAGTTAATTTGACCATACGGTATTTATGGCGTCAAGCACAAAACAGCACAAAATCAGCATAAAATCGGAACTTTGAAAACAATTTTTTTGACTTTTTCCTGCAAATCGCCATATTTAAGCTCCGGCATGTGTCCGTCGTGGGGGAAAAATATTGCAAAATAATTCAGGTCCATTTTAATGAAATTTAATTCGCCATCTAACTTCTGTAAATCCTTATCCGGATCATAAGCATATTCTTTACATTCGGCTTTATTGCATATCCCTATTCTTTCTATGCCTTTTAACAGAATCTGGATATCAATGAATTTTCGGTGACACTCAACGAATGTTTCTGAAATATCTTTTGTAACATATTCTTTCATCAGGGCAAAAGCGCCATGACTGTTAACCTCATACCTGCCTTCTGCCATATCAGGCATATTATTTCCTTTAATGAAATCATAAACATTATTAAAATGTGGATGAAGGCATAAATAATTGCTGAAGTTTTCAATCGAATCAAACACCATGTTTTTATCTTCCTTTTCTTATCACCCTCACCACAACCCATTTCGTCAAGGGAGAGTGGGTTTTTTGATTTTCAGAAGGGCTTCAAGTCCTTCGAACGGTTTATGGACAGAAGATGGCTGCTGCTCACCGCCCGGTGTTTCAGCGCCGTACCATTCCGCGTCAAGATGCCGGGAATGTTCATTATCGTGGCAATACATACAAAGCAGTTCCCAGTTGCTCCCGTCAGGGGGATTGTTCTCGTGGTCATGATCCCTGTGGTGAACTGTCAGCTCTTTTAGCTTCCTGCCTGTAAATTCGCGCCCGCACTTCCCACAGACATGCGGAAAAAGCTTTAGCGCACGCTCCCTGTAAGTCTTTTCACGAAGCTCCCTGTCCCGCCGTACCCCGGCAACAATATTTTCCAGCCCGCCGGTCCCCGTTTCTGTTTTTTTCTGTGACATTTTAATCTTCCTCCAGAGATCCGTTTTCTTTTAATCTTTCATAAGTTCAATGTCAATATTCCGCATTATTTTAAAGCATTAAAATACAGTAGTCAGAAGACAGAAAAAAACAATACCATGGTTATTCTGGCTCCTGACTCCTGTTACCACAATCACCAACTAATTTTGATATGATCCAAAAAAGAAAATAGGGGTCTGGTTTATGTCTCCTCGAAAGTTATATAACAGGTTCGGTACCCGAAAGGAGTCTGTTGATATTTTCCCTGTGCCTGAAGAAGATAAACATCGAAATAATTACGGCACAGGATGTATAGTAAATGGAATGGCCTGTAAACCATACAGCAACCGGAAGTACAGCCGAAGCGATAAGCGAACCGGCGGAAGCCCTCTTGTAACTGTAAGTCACGATTGTAAAGGCTGTAACAGCGGCAAGAAAAGCCCATGGAGAGATCACAAGAAAGCAGCCTGCGGCAGTTGCAACTCCCTTCCCCCCACCTTGAAATTTCAGAAAAACCGGATACAGATGCCCAAAAAAAACAGCGACTGCCACAACACAAACATAAAGTTCAATGAATGGCGTTTCACAGCCGGTTATGACTCCTGCAAGATATACAGGTAGCACCCCTTTTAAAAAATCTCCGGCAAGGGTAAATAGGCCAAGCTTTGTCCCGGCTAGACGCCTGACATTGGTTGCGCCTATATTCCCGCTTCCTTCTGTCCGGATGTTAATGGAAGTAAATCTTTTTGTCAGAATAAGCCCGAAAGGAACAGAACCAAGCAGATATGCTCCGATAACAAGTCCGGTAAACTTTATGATTTCAAACAAATCCATTACGGCTTTCTATATCAGGAATCAGAAATTTACAATACTCCGGAGAATTGAAACTCCCCGACGCAAGCTGCGAGGGAATCGACCCGCTGTTCCGGTTTACTCATAGAGACCTTTGAAGAACATTCAATTTTGATCAAGTACAAGGAAGGTGATAATTAAGGCTTATGTTTATGGTTTATAGTTAAATGCCTGTCCGCCTCAGGCGGAGTTCCTGGTTAAAAGAAAAAACCAGAAACTACAAACCAGAGACCAGAAACCAAAGCTTTAAATAAATCGGGCAAAAGGGAGTGTTATGCAAAGGTCTCTCCTAATATCCGAAAAATGCAGCGATATACTTTATGGCGGTAAGGGTGATGATGCCAGCCAGCATCCACTTTATGGCCCTGGCCGGAACGAATTTCTGGCATCGTGCTCCCAGGTACATGCCGGCCATTCCGCCCAGACCGAACAGAATGCCAAGAAGCCAATCCGGCGCCACCGAAAGGTTGGGATAAAATGGAGCAATGGCCTGGTAAAAAGTTACCCCTGCAACAGAGGTAATAAAGGTACCCATCAGCGCGGCGCCGGCTATGGTATAAACGGGCAGTCTAAAAAACGTTACAAAAAAAGGGGCGATAATGGCGCCACCCCCAATACCGTAAATACCGCCAACGATGCCAACAATGAAGCTGAGGGCGAATATGCCCCAGAAGGAAACGTCAAACGACTCGCCGTAAAAGGTGTACCCCAGCCGTCTGAGATTGAAATGGGTAACGGTAATGGCCGGAAGGGGTTCCTGATTCGCGGTTTTTGATGGATCATTTTGTTTGCGATGATTTCGCACAAGTTCCTGAAATCGCTTTTCGCTGGCGGCTTTGTCTGCGCTGCCCGCATTTTTCTGTGCCAGGTCCCGAATCATCCGAACACCGATATAAAGCAGCACTCCGGCAGCGAAGAGTTTAAAATTTCTGGCATCGGGAAGATAGGCAACGCGAACGAAGGCGCCAATGAAAACGCCCGGGAGGGTTCCGATTACAACTACCCAGGTCAGAGGCCAGACCATGCGGCCTTCCCGGTAGTAACGATAAACGCCACTGGGGATAGCCACGATGTTGAACAGCTGATTGGTAGAGCTGACAGATGGATTGACATATCCAAGAAACGACATCTGGAAGGGGAGCAACAGAAATGCCCCGGATACACCGCCCATCGACGTGAAAAAGGAAATCACAAAGGCAACCAGAGGAGGAACCCAGACAGAGACTTCAATTCCGGCAGTTTGAAAAAACATCGCGGCCTCTTACGTGTTAATATATCTAGTCTTTCAAGCGGTTCAGAATTCTGTGAAGATCGGCCTGAATTGTTTTTAGGGAACACTCAACTACGCTTCGCGGCTGTGCCCGGATAACATCCATATCTTTCAGGCCGCTTCCTGTCAACATTATTACAACGGTGTGATTTGAAGCAATTTTCCCCTGGTCACGCAATTTTTTCACAGCCCATAATGATGTGGCTGTGGCAGGTTCGACAAAAAAACCGGAACGTGCAAACATTCGCTGGGATTCGATGATTTCATCTTCGGTTACATCTTCGGCGAGCCAGCCGTACCGGTGTGCTTTCTGAACAATTTCATCTCCTCCCGGGGGATTGCCGCTGGTTATC
>JAHJQU010000218.1 GCA_018819005.1 Pseudomonadota bacterium
AAGATTGTTGATTGGCCGTTGTTATCAACATAATCTTTTTCAATATCTTTCCTCGTATAACCAAAGCAATAGCAAACGAGATCATTCTGTTGGAATTCATTTCGTTCCTTGGAATATGACCGAATTTTAATCACAGTCTTTCCTTTTGATCTTGATAATCATCTGTGTTGATTTATCGCAAGCCCGGTTGACGGAGGTGTTAGGCATCATTTCTTTTTGCACAAATTGAATTGAAACAGCGAACACATTCCCCGCAGCTTGCGGGGAATCTTCAATTCGGGTTGTGCTTTACGGGTTCGAGATGATTTCATTCAAGACATTGTCCACAACAACAGGGGTCTCGAGGTAAGTCAACGTGGGATCATCTGAACCATATTTCCCGCATACAAATGCCTTCCATTCGTGTGTAAATAAACGATCTGCATCTTCGCGTGATTTCCAGAGATAGATTCCGCCGGCTTTATTGCCGTCAGGGTCTATAAAGTAATACTTCCGAATTAGGCCGGGCATGCCTTTATATTTCGGGGCTGTGCTTAGGAAGGTCTCCCGGGCCTGCTTGATCGACATCGGCTGCGGTAGTTTGAATTCAGCAATCACAGTAATCATCAATTTCTCCTTGCGAAGGGGGGGCTGCCGTTTGAAGCCTAATGTTGCGTTTAGCAGTCTGGTTAGCCTTTCGTTTTGTTCTTAGTCGTTCTTATGCCCAATGCTGTGTAAAGAGGACAAAAACCAATTATGCTTGTCAGCAAGAAGACAATGGCGAATGCGCCTAATATGATTGCGGCCAGGCCTGAGATGTTCTTTGTAAAATACAGGATCGCTACGACCAGAGCCAGTGATGTCCTAATTACCCTGTCTATTGTACCCATGTTTTGTTTCATTGTATTTCCCCCTATTCAGTTGTTCGGCTACCATTGTTAATAAGCGGAAAACTTTCCATATATTGTCTTATTATCAACAACATACGGAATAAACACTATTTAATTTTCCGCGTTTTCACGATATTGATTGTTCCCACCAGTAATTCGATAACCTCAGCAGAAATCGATCTTCCATCTCTGTATTTGCTACCCCTGGGCATCAAAATACTTAAATGTTTTTTTATATGCCTTTACTTTTACAGCCTTCCATTCAAGCAGGGGATGTCATCTGATACGATCCTGCAGAACCTCTTTATCTGTCAGCAACTCGGGAGTTATCTTTCCCTTGTCCAGCACCAGATTGAGAAATTCCATCTCATTCACCGTAAACGGCGATAGGCTATCAGTTTGTTATTTTGATCTCGCAAACCCCGGCCAAACAAGACCTTTCTCATCAATATACAGAAGCTCCTGCGCGCGAAGTCCACTCAGTCGTTCCTTTCCCTTTGATTTCAACCGGTACCAACGAGGCATGATGTCATTTCTCATTCTCGATTAAATTTTTAATCCAAGAAACGAGTTCATCGACATTATCCATGTTCACAACGGCCCACAAGATTCTTGCAGGGCTCTTTCCCTTGAGTACCTTATGCATGCACAAGTTGACGGATTCCAGCGATTCTGCGGCTGACAACCTTTTCGGCCATTTTGAGGTCATAGGTCGCCTGCAGGTTGATCCAATATTGAGGCGTCTGGCCAAAGGCCTTGCCGAAAAGCAAGGCCATCTCAGCAGTGACAGGTCTTTTCCCTTGGACAACAAGGGATATTCTCATGGCCGAAAGTCCAATGGTGCGTGCAAACTCAGCCTGAGAGATCCGCAATTCGTCAAGAGTCTCTTTAAGAAATTCCCCCGGATGGACCGGAGGAAGATTATTTTTCGGATTCATGGTTTAACCTCCTCAGTGATAATCAACAATTTCGACATCGTAAGCCTCACCTTTTTCAAACCGGAAACAGATGCGCCATTGTTCGTTTATGCGGATGCTCCATTGCCCGGCGCGAGTTCCTATTAAAGATTCCAGATGGTTAGATGGCGGCATACGGAGATCGTTGATAACCGTTGCCGCGTTGATCTGCGTCAACCGTTTTACCGCCCGCTTCAGAACGTCGGGCGGAAAACGTCTGGATTTCCCGGTGATATAAACTATTTGTTTATGGCAGTCAAGCCGAAAACCTCCGTACGAAAAGCAGAGGCCGGCGATGTGATTGGGAAAGGGAGATCGACAAACGCCAATAAAAAGTCGCAACACCTGCCATCGCTCTAAAATATATTTATATAAATTAGCAATATTATTGACTTATAATTATTTTATATATAATCAAAGAAACAAATTCTTACTCATTATCCGGCCAGTAATTTTATTAAGGAGATACCACATCATGAACGGTAAAGAGCGGATTATCACAGCCCTCGGTGTTCAGCAACCCGACCGTGTTCCTCTTTATATTCATGGGATAAATGAAGCTCCGATCATTGGTATAGGAAAACACATCACTGATGGCCTGCCTGAACCAAAGCAGTTTTACGATATGAACGATTCTGAAAAAATGAAGCTGCTGGATACCCTTTTTCTTATTCATGAAGTATTTGGTGTGGACGGTTTTACCTCTTTTGAGATTGGTCATGACACCGTAATCGATGATAAAGACGCCAAGGATGACTGGGGCGTCATATACAGGCGAAATCCATACGGACTCCCGGTTCCCATAGGAACCCTGTCAGGGATACCTGTGATCTTATTAATTTTCATGCTCCGGAACCGAATCGCGGGCATCTTCTTCTGCTTGACCTTGCCAGAGACCGGTTTAAGGGAGATGTAGCGCTTTTCTGGCTGATGCGCGGAG
>JAHJQU010000520.1 GCA_018819005.1 Pseudomonadota bacterium
GATGGAAGTGACCAGGAAAGGCTGGTCTGGAAGGAAGGAGGTCGTCGGCGACTTCCTGAAATTCGGAGTACCTGTCCAGCGGGTGCGAATCCCGTCCGACCAAAGCCTAGACCGGCAGGTCGGTAGTGAGCCTTGCGCCGGCGTGGGTAACCACGACGGCGATACGTAGGTACACGAGGGTGTGGGCCGTGGGAATGCAGCCCCGAAATCACCATCATCCCGGTGCCCAAGGTGTCATCGTGCCAGAAGGCAGTAGCACTGTCTCCGACGGAGTTGAAGGGGTCGAGGAGCCAGCGCAACCGGCGGGGTGTTCGACCACGGCACGTGCCCAAGAGGATGGGCCAGTCATCTGGGAGGCCCTGCCTCTCCTTCACGAACAACGACCGGTGCCAAGGGATCCGGTGACCAATCCCTGCGGGAGCGCGTTCGCCAGAGCATGCGCTGCCCGGCTAAGAACAAGCTCTGGCCGTGGAGGTAGGCCCGAGCGAGGGGAACCAGAGCGAGGGCGCGATGGAGAGCAGGGAGTCGGAGGGCTGAATATGAGCGATGACGTCGGGGAACGGCAGGCACCCGGACCCGGCCGAGCAAAGGCGGCCCGTGCTGGTGTGAGCTTCTGGAGGGGAACATGACTGACGCATTGACGTCACAGGGCATGTCAACGGGACTCCAGAAGGTAGCGGAACGAGCGCAACGGGAACCCGCAGGACGGTTTCACTCGCTGGCCCACTTGATCGACGAGGAGCTGCTCGCCGGTGCGTATCACCGGCTGCGCAGCAATGCGGCGGTGGGAGTGGACGGCATCACGAAGGAGCAGTACGGGCAGAACCTGGGGGCGAACCTCCGGGACCTGCACGAGCGGCTGCGGACGAAGCGATACCGTCATCAGCCGATCCGACGGGTGCACATCCCCAAGGAGAAGGGCAAGACGCGGCCGATTGGGATCTCGGCCACCGAGGACAAGGTGGTCCAGAATGCGCTCCGTGAAGTACTGGAGGCGGTGTACGAGCAGGAGTTTTTGGACTGCTCATATGGCTTCCGGCCGAAGCGGAGCGCCCATGACGCCGTCCGAGCCCTAACCCAAGCGGTGGATGTAGGCGAGGCGAACTGGATACTGGAGTTTGACATCAAGTCCTTCTTCGACAGCATGTGCCGAACGCAGCTGGTCGAGATGCTCCAGAAGCGGGTGGTCGACGGGTCGATTCTGAGGCTCGTCGGCAAATGCTTGCACGTAGGGGTGCTCGACGGCGCGGAGTTCACCACGCCGGACGAGGGAACGGTCCAGGGATCGACGCTGTCGCCGCTTCTGGGCAACGTCTACCTGCATTACGTGCTCGACCTGTGGTTCACCCAGGAGGTGCAGCCGCGGCTGCGAGGAAAGTCGGTCCTCGTGCGCTATGCGGACGACGCGGTCCTGGGGTTTGAACGACAGGAGGACGCGGAGCGGGTCATGGCGGTACTCGGCAAGCGGATGGCGAGCTTCGGCCTCACCCTGCACCCGGACAAGACCCGCCTCTTCGACTTTCGGCAGCCGCCGAGGTCGCAAGGGGAGGGGAAGGGCCGGGCGATTTTCGACTTCCTCGGGTTCACCTGGTACTGGCGGCGAACCCGGAGGGGGAACTGGTCGGTGGCGTGCAAGACCAGGCGAGTGCGCCTCTCGCGGGCTATTCAGTCCGCATCCGAATGGTGCCGATGCCATCGGCACCTGCCGGTGAAGGAGCAACACGCCGCGCTCAAGAGGCGCGTCCAGGGCCACTTCAACTATTTCGGCGTCAACGGGAACATCGGGAGCCTCAAGCAACTGGTGACCCGCGTCCGTCGCAATTGGCACAAGTGGCTCAATCGTCGGAGCCAGAGGGCGCGCCTCACATGGGAGAGATTCGGGGATCTGCTCCGGGATTTCCCTCTCCCGACCCCTCGAATTGTCGTGAGCATTTGGAGGTAACGATGACAAGAGATCCGCGAGACACATCAGCGGAAGAGCCGGATGGTGGAAATCTCCAAGTCCGGTTCCGGGGAGGGCCCGGGTCGGGCAACCGGCCCGGGCTACTCAACA
>JAHJQU010000219.1 GCA_018819005.1 Pseudomonadota bacterium
ACGGGGTTTGCGCGAACTGCCGTTTCCCTTTTCCAAACGCATTCCTTGATGACATACTAAAGCGATTTTTCCCGGATATTCCCGGAACAGCTATTTTTGAACCCGGAGTCATGACGTTTTCTCTCCTTAAGATCCTTCCTGCCCATCTCAATAAGGCTGGTTTTGAGAGTTTAAAAAGATATCTGACAGATGATACAAATAAGCTGAAGCTTTTTCAGCTTTCTGAAAAACTGGCCGATTTATTTGATCAATATATTGTTTTCAGACCTGACATGATTTTTATGTGGGATGATAATGGTGAAGATAAAGAAAAGCCTCACATGTGGCAGGCCCGGCTCTGGCGGGAAATTGCCGGGGGAAATGAAAACCTTCACAGGGCCAGCCTGCAAAAAGCCCTGATTAAAAAAATCAGAACCCTTGCTTCCGGTTCAGATAATTTATACGAACGGATATCTGTTTTCGGAATATCGGCTCTTCCGCCTTTTCATATGCAGGCTATCGAGGAATTGTCCGGTATTTTTGAAGTAAATATGTTCCTGTTAAATCCATGCAGGGAATACTGGGCTGATACTCTGACTGACCGGGAGTCAACAAGAATAAAGTCAAAATACGCTGGAACAACTATTGATGAAGAAGACCTTCATCTCGAAAAAGGAAACCGCCTGCTGGCATCCATGGGAGAGCTCGGCAGTACATTTTTCGAGCATGTAATTTCCGCAGAACATGAACTGATTGAAGAGTTTGAAGAAGAGGAATGTCTCGATCTGCTCTCATGCCTGCAATCGGATATTTTATATCTGAAAGAGAGGAAGGTATCTGATAACCCTGATCCGTTTCAGTCTGACAGCCCGGATTCTTCTCTACAGTTTCATTCATGCCACAGTCCCATGAGGGAAGTTGAAGTGCTCTACGATAATCTTCTCTCAATATTTGAAAATGATCCTGAACTGCTCCCTAATGATATTCTTGTTATGACTCCCGATATAGAAATTTATGCCCCATTTGTTCATGCAGTTTTTGATGCCCGTGGGGATAATGAGCCGCGTATTCCCTTTGCGGTTTCGGACAGAAGCATAAGGAAAGAGAGCGGTGTAGTAGATGGATTTTTATCAATTCTCGATTTGAAAGAGAGCAGATTTAAAGTTTCACAGGTTGTTTCTGTTCTGGAATATCCGGGTATAAAGGGAAAATTCGGGCTGAACGAATCGGACCTTGAAAAAATAAGGGGCTGGATAAGGGATACCCGCATCAGATGGGGTTATGACGGGGCTGATAAAGCCGTGCTGGGACTTCCCGGATTTAACGAAAATACATGGAAGGCCGGAATCGAAAGACTTCTTTTAGGGTATGCGATGCCCGTAAAAGAGGGAGAAATGTTTTCAGGAATTCTTCCCTTTCAGGGAATCGAAGGAACTGATGCCAAGGTTCTAGGGAACTTCCTTGAATTTATGGAAAAGAACCTTGCCTGCGCAGAATCGCTTGTGAGAAAGCAGACAATAAATGGCTGGCATTCCGTTTTAACCGGAGTTCTTGATACCTTTTTTGCAGGGCATGACGATACTCAGCAGGAGATACAGTTTATACGCCGCATTCTTGGCGGAATGTCGGCAAAAGCCGGGCTGTCGGGTTATGGCGAAGAGATAGAAATAGACGCGGTTAAATATTATGTGAAAAAGGCTCTGGAACAGGAAAGCTCTTCTTCGGGCTTTATGTCCGGAGGCGTTACCTTCTGCTCAATGCTTCCGATGAGAAGCATTCCTTTTAAAGTTATCTGCCTTCTTGGCATGAATAATGACGCCTTTCCGAGAAGCTCATATTCATACGGCTTTGATCTTATGGCAGGTGACCCAAGACCGGGCGACAGGTCAAGGAAAAAGGACGACAAGTATCTTTTCCTTGAGGCTCTGATATCTGCAAGGAAAATATTTTATATAAGCTATGTGGGGCAGAGTATTCAGGATAACACTTCAATACCGCCCTCTGTCCTTGTGAGCGAACTTCTTGATTATGTCAGGGAAGGGTTTGGATTCGATAGCGGGCAGATGATTACTTCGCATAAGCTCCAGGCTTTTTCTCCCGCGTATTTCAGAGATAAAGGGAAGCTTTTCAGCTATTCGGCGGGAAATATGCTCGCGGCATGCAGCCTGTATGAGAGCCGGCATAAAGATGAAGATGGCATCCAATTGATATCAAAAGGTCTTTGTGAGTCTCCTGATGAATTGAAAATATTGAACATGGAGTCGCTGTGCAATTTTTTCACAAATCCCGCAAAATATCTTCTCCAGAAACGTCTCGGGATATACCTTGAAGAAAAAGAATCCGTTTTATCGGACAAAGAGAATTTTGATTTAACCGGCCTTGATAATTATTTCGTTAACCAGGATCTTGTTGCAGATGTTCAGGCCGGAAGACCCCCTGATTACATCTTAAAGGCATATAAAGCTGAAGGAAGGCTTCCACACGGGAATATCGGGGAAATCCTTCTTAAAGAATCTGTTATTGATGCGGAAACGTTTGTCAGAAAAATAGAAGAATATAAAAGAGACAGCCAACCGTCTATACTGGATATAGATATGACGATTGATGATTTTTCATTAACAGGCAGGCTCGCAAATATTTATGAAAGCGGAATGTTGAATTTCAGGTATGCGGCAATGAAGACAAAGGATATATTAAGGGCCTGGATTTATCACCTTGTCTTATGCTCGAATCGCGACATGGGTTTGCCTTCAAACACAGCTCTTGTCTGCATGGATAAGACCGCTCTTTTTAATCCTGTCGAAAATAGCCGGGAGAATCTTGTTGCGCTTCTCAATCTATATTGGGAAGGTCTCTCGAAGCCGCTCCATTTTTTTCCCGATTCATCGGACGAATATGTCAGGCAGGCACACATTAAGAAAAAAGATAGAAAAGATTCCATGCAGGCTGTACGGAATAAATGGCTGGGAAGTAAATTTTCAAGGGGAGAATTCGATGATCCTTATTACAATGCATGTTTTAGAAACAGCGATATAAATGACATATTCAACGATTCATTTGTTAAAAATTCGGAGTCCGTGTTCCTTCCCTTACTGAATCATTTGTCAGGATCTTAAAATGTCGCTTATTTTATTACGTATCTTCAAACAGTTTGGCAGCCCGCCCCATAATTGTATTGCTTGAACCGAAACAGCATTTTTCTTTTTCATTGTGGATTTGAAACGGCAATCGTGTTAACCTGCCGCTACAATTTACGATTCATCCGATAGGAGGTCAATATGGCGAACAAAATGAAATCACCTCAAATGCCCAATCCATATGGTCTAAACATAAACCTTGTTACGGCAAAAAAAGTCGCATTAGCCGCAGCAAAGGAAGCTGAAACATTAAAGATAAATGCAATCATAGCAATAGTGGATATCGGCGGGCATCTTATCTATCTTGAACGGTTTGATAAGGCGCAATTTGGCAGCATGAATGCTGCTGTTCATAAAGCCAGATGTTCAGTCGCCTATAAAAGACCAACCAAGGCCTTCGAGGACGCAGTAAACAGCGGTAAATAATCTACTGACTCTCGGATATTTGTGCAGTTGAGGGAGGTTTGCCGATCATTCAGAGTGGTAAGATTATCGGCGCAATAGGCGTGTCGGGTGGCACAACCCAAGAGGATGGACTGATTGCGAATGCGGGCATCAGCGCTCTGAAGTGAAGGATGAAGTTACCTTGACAATTTATGTCAAGAGAACGGCAAGTCGTTCTTTATGAAATCCATGTTTGACATATTATGCCGTAGAGCATGGCTTTCAATGCATATTTATCAATAAACAAATTATTATAAGGAGAAGCAGATGGATATAAATGAAGCCGTTAAAAACAGGAGGAGCATAAGAAGATTTCTTCCTGAGAAGGTTCCGGAAGATACAATCCGGGAACTCATCAACGATGCTTTATGGGTTCCATCGTGGGGGAATACGCAGCAGTATGAATTCGTGGTGGCCACCGGTGACGCCCTTGAGCGCTTTAAAAAGGAAAACCGGGATGCCCTCATGTCAGGATTAAAACCGGAACCGGATGTAACCATGCCGGAAAAATGGCCGGAAACTTTAAAAAAAAGATATGTGGATGTGGGGAAGAGCGTTCTTACATCCCTTTCTATTCCGAGGGAAGATAAAATCGGAAGGATGAATTACTATGGAGACATGTTCTTCCTCTTTAATGCTACTGCTCTTCTGATTGTAGTAGTGGACAAGGATGTCCTTCTTGAATATGCCATGCTTGATGTGGGCATTTTCATACAGACATTTAAGTTATTGGCTCATGCAAGAGGCCTTGGCACCATTTCTCTTGCTGCATCTGTATCCTATCCGCAAATTATACGCAGGATTTTTAATGTCCCTGAAAGCAGGAAGATCATTATAGGAACTGCTCTGGGATGGCCGGATAATGATTCTCCGGTAAACAACTTTGAAAGAAAACGCGATCCCGTCGAGATGTTTGTACGCTGGTTGAGCTAAAGTGCATCACAAAACACTTTTTTTTCAAACCATAATCTCTAAGTTCCATGATGATTATTGAGTTGAAGATTATGTGAAATGTTTGATGCTGAGAGCTTCCTGAAATCAAGCATCCGAAGATTTTGTTAGGCCTGCATCCTTTCAATTGGAAATAAATGACGATCGCCTTTATCAGGACTCAAAATATTCCTGGAATGAATATATTAAGGCATAATGCACTGGGTCAAACAACTCTCATTCCATTCAAAATACACCTATTAAAAT
>JAHJQU010000220.1 GCA_018819005.1 Pseudomonadota bacterium
ACGGTAAAGGTAATCAGATAAAAACGATCTACATTGATCCCCATGGCAAGACTGACTTCCCGGTCATGAATAACCGCAAGAAGCAGTTTTCCCTGTCTGGTGTATTGCAGAACCCACAGCAGACCGATTCCGGTGGCTATGGAAACACCAACCATGATGAGACTGTAACCGGGATAATTTAAACCGCCAAGTTCTAGAGTGCCGAGCAAACCGTAGGGTTCCGACACAAAATAGGGGTCAACTCCCCAGATAAGCTTGATGGCATCCTCCAGAATAAGGAAAAGAGCGAACGTTACAATTAGCAGGAGGATCTCATCTTTTCCATAAAAGAAACGAAACAGCCCCCGTTCTATCAGCGGTCCCATTACAAGACCGACCATCACAGCGGCCAAAGCCAGCATTCCGTAGCTGCCCAAAGGAGCATAGCCGTGGTTCAGCCAAAAGCCGACCAGTGAGGCTGCAGCATAAGCCCCGAGGGCATAAAGGCTACCGTGTGCCATATTCAGGATTTTCATCACACCGTAGATGAGTGTAAGCCCTACAGCGATGATAAACAGCCAGGAAGAATACAATATCCCGTCTATCAGGACGGTCAGAAGATCCATCATAAGTCACTCCAGCAAAGGGCCGGGGCGGATTCCGCTCCGGCCCATTTGAAATTACTTGGTCTTTTTAAATCCTGATTTGATCCACTCCTCACTCTTGACTCCTTCCGGGGGATTGACTTTATCCGCAGGATAATGCTTGATCTTTGTGAGAGTTAACTGCCCTTTAACATGTTTGACGGTTCCGTAGGCGGTTCCTTGGACAGCCTGATGGCCTTTACCGAGAGACATTTCCACTTTTCCGCTCGGCGTATCGTAGGTCAAATTTTCCAGGGCGGCAATCACCTGGTCCTGATCGGGAGCCTTATCTCCGTTGGCGGCCTGAGCCTTTTCATAAGCTGCTTTCACGCCAAGGATCGCCTGCACCATTTTATAGGCAGGATAAGTCGGAAAAAGGGCATACCGTTCATTGTAAGCATTGCGGAACCAGCGATTGAGCTCATTATCCGGGGCAAAAACGCCATGAGGTCCGCGGCCGCCGATAACCGTCCCATCAGGAATCTGGCTGGCCAGTCGAAACATGGCCGTCTCACCTGCCGTAAGGACAACGGTGCTCTTGTTGAACAGACCTCGAGGCCCTGCCTGCAGAACAAAAGCTTCCAGGTCGCCTCCCCAGAAGCTGGAATGGACCACTTCGGCTTTGCTGGAAAGCAGAGAGGAGATTTCGGCCCCATATTGTCCGGCAAAGAGTTTGGGCATCTGTGAGACGGCCACCTCTACGCCCGGATTAAATGCTTTCATGGCTCCTTCGAAATCGTTCCAGGAATCCTGGCCCCAGGCATAATTCTGATTGATCCCGGCGATCTTCTTTATTTTCGGGCTGTTTTCCGTTACATAAAGAGCTGCGCCTACATTATCCATGGTTGCATGAGCGCCTGTGCGAAAAACATACTTATAACTGCCATCTTCAAATATGCGGGGCGTTCCGGCATCAAAAATTACGGTCAGTTTTTTAAGCTCTTCGGCTACGGGAGGAATGGCAATTGCGTCCCCGCTGGAAATGTAGCCTATAACAAGGTCAACATTCTGGCGCTGAACCAGGTTCCGAAATTCGGTAACCTGCTTGGTTACGCCTCCGGCCTCATCAAGGAAAACCAGCTCGATCGGGGCTCCTCCGAATCCCTTTGTTGCGTAAGGGGCGGGGACCTTGCCGCCCGCATTGAGCGCTTCCGTCAGAACTTCGGCACCGTTACGGGCCGGCACCCCGAAAGGTCCGGCCGCTCCTCCGGAAAGGAATGTGACAACTCCTATTTTAATCGGTTTTTCATCTGCGGCAGCAGCCGATAGGGTCCATCCTGTGACAAAGACGATGGACAGAAAGGTTACCAGGAATATCGTCGTGAATTTTTCAATAAAGTACTTTTGCTTCTTCTTCATTTTTACCTCCTGTAAAATTCCGATCAATCTGTGGAACGGGGAATTATTTAGTGATACGGTTTTCAACCAGCGGCACTTCCGGCAACCCTCCTTTCCCGCCAAAATCTCTATGCGCAGATAAAACGGGCATACTTTATATTTCTATACAAGTTTAATGCCAGTTTGATTTTTCAGCAACAACGGGCTTTTTTATATCCTCAACGACTCTGTTTTCTTGCAAAAACGGATAGAATATGAATTCAATCGAATATAAAAGATAATATATTCAATTATAACTTGATATTAAATAATATTGTAAAAATGCATGGATAATATGCAATAATGCAATATCAAGTTCTTTTAATGTTATACTGATGGATTTTACGGGAAACAGTTGACTGATTAACGCCCAGAAATTGAGCAACCTGCTGAAGAGTTTTATGTTTCTTCAAGGCTTCTTCGATTAATTTTTTTTCCATATCGGCCCTGGTGAGCTTAAAGTTGTTTAAGTCCCCGGCAATTGAGAGAGATGGATCTTCAACTCTGAGAGAGTGAGGCAGTTCATCAAAGGTAACGGCCTGATTCTCGCTCATCACCACAAGCTGTTCCACTATATTCATCAGTTCCCGAACATTGCCCGGAAGGGAATATCGGATCAACCGGTCATACACTTCCTGTGTGAACGTTTTTTTCATATTGTGGATCTGATTGTATTTTTTAAGGAAGTGGT
This sequence comes from Pseudomonadota bacterium, assembly GCA_018819005.1. Lineage (GTDB taxonomy): Bacteria > Desulfobacterota > Desulfobacteria > Desulfobacterales > RPRI01 > RPRI01. The sequence continues at coordinate 2,692 of JAHJQU010000220.1, forward strand.
TTATCAGAGGGACGACATCTTCTTTTCTTTCCCTTAAGGCCGGAATGGCCAGAGGAAGGATGCTCAGTCGGAAATAGAGATCTTCCCTGAAGGTTCCGTTCCGGACCATGGCAGTTAAATCCCTGTTAGTAGCTGCTATCAGCCTGAAATCAATCTTTTTGGGTCTGGTTCCTCCAAGGCGGGTGACCTCTTTGTCTTCAATAGCGCTCAATATCTTTACCTGAAGATAGATCGGCAGATCGGCTATTTCGTCCAGAAAAACGGTGCCGCCCTCCCCCATTTCAAGTAACCCGGCCTTTCCCTCTCCCCTTGCTCCGGTAAAGGCGCCTTTATCATAGCCGAACAATTCGCTTTCCAGCAGGTTTTGAGGAATGGCCCCGCAATTGATTTTAACAAAATTATTCTCCTTGCGAAGACCGGCCTTGTGAATAAAGCGGGCCAGCAAATCTTTGCCTACTCCGGACTCTCCGGTCAAAAGAACGGATGAATCAACTCTGGCCATTTTCAAAGCCTTTTGAAAAACCAGCCGCATAGCCTCGCTTTTAATCACCAGTTCCTGATTTGCTTCGCTTAAGTATTGCTGTTCATTCAGCTGTTCCTGATATCTCCGGGTAAGTTGTTTGGTTTCCTCCAACTCGCTTCTCAGTTGATTCAACTCGGTCATATCTCTGACATTTGTGACCACCCTTATGATCCGTTTATTGAAATCAAAAATCGGGTTTCCGGTTACCATGACCGTCTTACCTGCCTTAATCTGCTGCATGATCGTTATGGGCCGCTTTTTCTTCAGAACCTCCAGGGTCACCGACGGCTTGAATAATCCGTTCGATACCAGATCTTCTGTTCTTTTCCCCAGGACCTCTTTCTTTTTTATTCCCGTTATACGTTCATAGGCCTGATTGACCCGCAGGGTGCGGGATTCCGC
>JAHJQU010000221.1 GCA_018819005.1 Pseudomonadota bacterium
GAATCCGCCGTAAGCAAGTCTTTCCGCTTCACTTGAATGATGATCAAACCAAAGGCCGCATCCTTTGACATAAGGGATATTAGCGAGGACGCAGTTCTCATCTGCTGCTACCTTTCCATCCTGAACATCTTTTGGATGAACAAATCTGATGTCGCCGATAATGCCTATCTCCTTAAGAAGTGCCGCGCACCCTAAACCGTCAAAGTCAGAACGAGTTATAAGTATCATTACTACCTCCTTTTATATTAAAAATGTCATCCCCGTTTCCTCTACCAGCTCCCTGAAGAGCCCCCGCCTCCCGATGATCCGCCACCTCCGGAAAAGCCTGAACCACCCGAACCGCCCGAGCTCCAGGAACTCCCCGACCCACCGGATGTTATCATGAAACCGCCGATGGAAGCCTTTCCCCCGGTGCGGAGAGAGTTATTTGCCTTTTCATACCAGTCGGTTTTCCTTATCAGCAACTTGGAAATAGGGAAACAGATCACGTATGTAATAAGCAGATAGAGCGCGCCCCTGGTTCCGACAACGATTATCGGAAACATTGCCCAAAAGGGAATGAGAAAGAAGTAAAGGAACCACCCGACCCCGGGTGTAAGGACACCGATCACCGTAAAGAGCCCGATGATGCCGAAAATGAAAGCTCCGAAGAGAATGCGTTGAATAAGGGGTAGGTCAGGTTCATCGATTTGGAATCCGGATGATTCATTCGCCTTTGAGGCTGGAGAATTGCTGATCTCCGGAACTTCACTCCCCTCAATTGTCCCGATGATGGCTTTTACGGCGGCCTCGACACCCCCGTCAAAGTCCCCTTCCTTGAATTTGGGTGCCATAAGGTTTCGAATGATCCGGCCTGCCACAAGGTCGGTTAACGTGCCTTCTAAGCCGTAACCCACCTCGATGCGCATTCTCCTGTCATCAGGTACCACGATAACCAGAACACCGTTGTCCTTGCCTTTCTGACCAAGCTTCCAGGCCTCGAATACCGAGCTGGCATATCCCTCAATGCTCTCGCTCCCGAGCGTGGGGACGGTGAGTATAGCGATCTGGTTGCCGGTACTTTCTTCATGGGACTTGAGGCGTTCGGTCAGCGTCCTTCGCATGCCATCGGTAAAATTTCCGCATAGTCGGTCACGCGCCCGGAAAGGAAAGGAATGTCTGCACCGACAGCGATAATTGCCGATAAGAACACTATTATCATAATAGCGAGACGCAGTATTCGTTTCCGGATGTTAAGAGCTTGTTCCATTTATAGAGGATTATCCTATATTACCTCAGACCGGTTCAAGAAGCATTTTAATGTCTTCAATTTTTTCCATGAGCCCTATATAACCTTCTTCAATTGCATATTCAACCTTGTCGAAGTCCAGCATCTTTAATTTTCCGATCCGCGGCTGTATCAATATGTCCGGCGGGTCGACCGCAAGGTTTATGCGGGTTATCCGTTCCTGCATTATGCTGATCGAAGTCACCACGGTCTCAAGTATGTTAAATTTTGACGATTTACTCCCAAGCAGCTCGTCCTTTTTGTTTTTTAAGCTTAAAGCGGCTTTTTCTATGTAATTTAGACTGTTATCTGCATGTCCGTTTTCTATCCCGTAATCAGTTACTAAATTATTGTCTTTCTGTACTGCCCGTTTTTTGCGCGGAACAAGTCCGCTGTTAAGGTCAACAGCAATAACGACATCGGAGCCCATCGCTCTTGCAACGCTTACCGGGACAGGATCCACTAGTCCACCGTCCACAAGCCAGCGGTCATTGACTCTTGCAGGGGGAAAGAGTCCCGGCATGGACATTGTTGCCCGAAGGGCATCAATAATATCACCTGACTTCAGAACGACCTTGTCACCTTCTTCGAGGTCTGTGGCAAGCATCATTACAGGTATCTTCAGATCAGAAAAATCTTTGGCGTCAGTGTGCATGGAAAAGAGCTCTTTCAGCCTTTTTCTCCCATCCAGAAGACCCAACCGTGGGAAAATAAGATCAGAATATGAAAAAATCTTTTTACCGTCCATACTGATGACAAATTCCTTCAGCTTTTCCAATGACCCGCTGGCATACAAGGCGCCGACATAGGCACCGATGCTGCAGCCGACTATGTAATCGATGGGAATATTCTCTTCTTCCAGCGCTTCGATGACTCCGATATGTGCCCAGCCGCGTGAAGATCCGCTACCAAGGACAAGACTGACAGTTTTTCTTGAAGACATGTTTATTCTGTTCCTATGCTGAGATCTTTTTCAATGCGGCTATTATATCAGAAGGTTCGAGTCTTTTTGTATGGTCAACTTCTATAAAATCGAGCATAATGGTACTGTCCCGGTTAATCACATATGAGGCTGGGACTGGAAGTTCAAAACTGTTATCGCCATTGGCGGC
>JAHJQU010000222.1 GCA_018819005.1 Pseudomonadota bacterium
AATATACCGGGCCTCTCAATATCCTGTTAATCTTATTTAACCTGTTGAGCACTTATTCATAAAATATATGTTTCAAAAACTATGCTATTATATTAGATTATTCTCCCAAACCCAACTAATCCCGAGATGATCCTTATATTAATATATTGTTTATGCGTCATTTTTAATTTTTATAAAAATATCTAACTACAATTGCATTTTTCGTGTGTTTATGGCTTATTGTTAAATTATCGCTTAATTGCATAAAGCATCTTAAAAAACATTATATGAGTATCCGCAAATGCCAAATAAAACAGAAAATGAATACCTTTTAAAAGCAGTAAAAGCCTTTAAAAGAAAGATTGTCATAATATCCCCCGATTTTAAAATCATTTCAATTAACACCGATCCAGGTCGGATTTTAAAACATGATGTCACAGGCAAACTATGCTACCAGGCCCTTTATGACCGTAACTCCCATTGTGATAATTGTCCTGCGCTGAAGGTTATGGAAACAAAACAGCCCGCCATGGCGGACAGAATAACTGCGCCAAACCGTGGAAAGGTACTCTGTCTATATTCCTATCCGATACTCTCCGGAGATAACGTCGAGGCGCTTGTTATTTTCGATTTTGATTTTCCATCCATCGAAAAACTGGAAGAAAGACTGAAAAGGTCGAACGCTTTTTTACGGAATCTGATTTTAAGCTCGGTGGACGGAGTTATTGCGGCAGACATAAAAGGCAAGATTATCATTTTCAACGATTCCGCTGCAGAGATCAGCGGCTATAAGGTTGAAGAAGCTTTAAATAATCTGACTATCAGGGATGTTTATCCGGGCGATGGCGCAAGGGAAATAATGCAAAAACTGAGAAGTGACGAATATGGAGGAAAGGGAAAACTTAAATCACATATAGTTGATGTTGTCGGAAAAGACGGAAAATTAATCCCAATAAGCCTGAATGCTTCAATAGTATACGAAGAGGATCGTGAAGTTGCTACAATCGGTTTTTTCCATGATATGCGTGAAACCCTCATGATGAAAAAAGAACTTGAAAAAGCACAGATACAGATTCTACAGTCGGAAAAAATGGCATCTCTCGGGAAATTGGCAGCAGGCGTTGCACATCAGTTGAACAACCCGTTAAGCAGCATCGCCATTTTTTCACAGCTCGCGCTTGAAGAATATAAACTTGAGGAAGGGGCGCGCAATGACCTCAGCCGCATCAATAAAGAAGCCCGGAGATGCCGGGACACGGTTAAGGAATTGCTTGAGTTTGCTCGGCAGACCCGCCAGGAAATGCGTCCGCACGATATAAATAGTGCTATTTTGCGCACCTTGTTTCTGCTTGAAAACCAAACCCTTTTTCATAATATTGAGATAGAAAAGGAGCTCTCTCCATCACTACCTGAGGTTTACGGAGACATTCAGCAGCTGAACCATATTTTTATGAACGTAATATTAAATGCTGCAGATGCGATGGAAGGAAAGGGAACACTTTCCATAAAAAGCTATAGACCTCCGCAAAGTGATACCATAATCATTGAAATATCAGACACCGGCTCCGGAATACCACAAAATATACTGCCGCATATATTCGAACCTTTCTTTACCACGAAAGAAGAAGGGAAAGGCACTGGCCTCGGGCTTAGCCTTGTATACAGCATTATAGATAATCACAAGGGAAGAATATATGCAAAGAGCAGCGCCGGGAAAGGAACTACTTTTTTCATAGAACTTCCGGCGGCAAACCCGGATAATGGAGATCCTGCAATTGAATGATAAAATAAATATGTTGTCTGTTCTGGTTGTTGACGATGAAGAAGGGATCAGAAGCGGTGCTGAAAGAATTCTGGTCAAAATGAACTTTAAGGTCTCGACAGCTGCAAGAGGAAATGAAGCCCTTGATATTCTTAACAAAGAAGAAGTCTCCATAGTACTCCTTGACCTGAAAATGCCGGGAATTGATGGTATGGAGGTTTTGAGACGGATCAGGGAAACATACCAAAACATCATGGTAATAATTATAACCGGTTACGCTACTGTTGAAACAGCCATTGAGGCCATGAAGCAGGGCGCATATGATTTTATAGCAAAGCCGTTTGAACCTGATCATCTGAGAATAGTTGTAAACAGAGCAAGGGAAAAAATAAGATTAAAAGCTGAAACCGAAATTCTTGAACGTGAAAGAAGAAAAACACTTGCCGATCTCGGGACAGAAAAAAGCCGCATAAGGACCATAATAGAATCTCTTCCCAACGGAATAGTCGTTACAAATTCAAAGGGACAGGTTGCCCTTGTAAACCCGGCCTTTTTCAAACATATAGGCCTCGATCCGGCAGACAATCCTGCTGGAGAGCATATAAAACACTATGTCAAGGATGGGCGCTTCTGCAAGCTTGTAATGGAGATATCACAGGGGGAACATAATGATATAGTTGACGTGCCAACCTGTGAATTCTCACCGGTACAAGGAACGTTTCTCATAGCCAGAGGAAGGCCGGTATTTGGAGATGAAAACGAATGTCTTGGTGCTGTTGTTACAGTTGAAGACATTACCGCAATGAAGGTTTTAGACCTGCTTAAATCAGAATTTGTGGCCAAAGTATCCCATGAGCTGAGATCTCCCCTTTCTACAATCCATGAACAGATAGCCGTTGTTTTAAAGGATATGGCCGGGGAAGAATCAAACGACGACAAACTCGTACTTGCACGCGCAAAGGAGAAAACCAGCGGGCTCATCTCCCTGATAGGTGACCTTCTCGATCTTTCACGAATTGAAACAGGCGTGGTATACCAGGAGCCAAAACCTTTAAATATAGGAGTGCTGCTGAAGAGTATAGTCGACTTTCTCGGCACCAGGGCAAAATCCAGGCAACAGTCGCTTGTGTTGAAGCTCCCGGAAACTCCCTTGCCCTCCCTTACTATTGATCCGATGGCTATTGAAAGCATTTTCGGAAACCTGATTACAAATGCAATCAATTACACAAATGAAGGAGGAGAGATTACAGTCACTGCTGAGACTGATGGGAAAAATATCATTGTAAATGTGCAGGATAACGGTTTTGGAATAGACCCTTCATATCATGAGAAAATCTTCGACAAGTTTTTCAGGGTAAAAAATGATAAGACAAGGCATATAACCGGCACCGGACTTGGGCTTCCGATCGTAAAAGGACTTTTAAATGACCTTGGCGGATCAATAAGTTTAGATAGCGCTCCGGGCAAGGGAAGCGTTTTTACCGTATCGCTTCCTGTTAAAAAAGAATAGAGGAAGATACCGTTTTCAGTCCAAACTGCTCCTCGCAAGTTCATTCAATATGAACGTCAGCGGCCTCTCGTCTTCACACTTTCCAACGAACCTGATAGGACCGGGCCTTCTATAATCATCTTCACCCGGAAAAGCACCGAGCCATTTTTCCCTGAGTGCTTTAACTATCTTGAAACAAGGTGAATTCACATCTACAAGAGTCTTTTCCAAAACAAGATCAAGCTTCCCTTTTCTTTCTTCTATGTGCATAAGGGAAGCAATAGGAATACCAATGGGCTCCCACAGTGCAAATTCTTTTTCAAGGTTTTTTATAGCCGCCATCTGGCCGGTTGCACCATTAGCTACAAGACTAAAAGCAGTCAGACCTAAATTATATGCGTAAACACAGTCAAAACCGCTTGGGTCATTTCCTCTTCCGTCATAGCCGTAAAAATGCACCTGTGTCTTGAAACTGGGGACCGATTTTTTAAATATTTTTTCAACCTCTGCCGGAATCATATCGCTTTCCTGAATAATGCCATCTCTGACAAGAGCCTGTTTCAGTGTTTTAACCGATGTAATGGTCTCTTTCACAATAAGGAACTCATCTCCGTAGTTCTTAAAAAGTACTGGCCCGAACATATCCGGATAAAGATTCCCCTTTTCAAGAGTCTTGGCGTAATAAACTTTCGATATCCCTATCTTATACTGGCCTTTTTCTTTAAGAATATCAAGATAGTCTTTCACAAGCCCCATAAGTACTTTGTCGGTTTCAACCTGGGAAAACTGGAAATTGCCGTGGCTGTCCCTTTCCATGAGCAGTCCTTCCTGGAAGAATGCGGGTATGTCATTAAACAAATCATCATCCCTCGCATTCCATATTGTGAAAGTACCTTCTTCCCGTGAGGTTTTCGCCAGACGCCTCAGATATTCCAGCTTATCATCAAGGAGCGGAAAATTGGTATGGAAATCGGTGTCATGGGTTGAATTATACTGGGCAATAATAGTATTAAACTTGATGATAAAAACCTGAATCTCATTTATAAATTCCAGTATGCCTTCCGGGATAACCATTACGCCGTAATTCTTGCCGACAGCAGCCCTGCGAACAATCCCGTCGCATATCACACGGGACAGATGCCTCAAAGTCATTCCAAAAGCGGTATAATCGAAAGCTCCCTCCTTTTTTGCTTTCTCGATCCTTCTTGAATCGGTATAATCGGCAAGGTCTTCACCGATAAGCGTTATATTGGCATGTGTCTGGAGAGCAACTTCGAGGGCAAGGTGGCTAGCAACTCTTCCCATTACCTTGCATATATGCCAGTATTTAACATCAGAGCTGCTGTCGGTGCAAAGATTACTTATTGCATTTGCGAAAGCAAGTGCTGCGGTATGAAATCCAAACGAAATTGCGCACAAGACTGTTCCTTTTGAATCCCTCACCTGTATGTCTCCGTCAATCGTCTTTGGAACTCCTATAATTTGTATGCCGTCCTTATTCATCTCCTGCGCAAGGAATGCTGCATTCGTGTTCGAATCGTCACCTCCCACAATTACAAGCGCATCCAGTTTAAGTCTTCTGCAGGTCTCTTTTGAAAGGCACATTTTCTCTTCAGAATCTATTTTGGCACGACCCGTTTTTATCATGCCGAATCCGCCAAGATTACTGTATTCGTCAACAATACCGTCGGTAAGCTCAACATATTCATTTTCAACAATCCCGTCCGGTCCAAGCAAAAAGCCGAATATGCTGCTTTCCGTATTAGCCTTTTTTGCTGCATGGTAAAATCCCGCTATGACATTATGCCCTCCGGGAGCAGGTCCGCCTGAAAATACAATGCCGATATTTCTTCGTTTATGATATTTCTCCTTATAAGAACTGTCAGGAGAACTAATGGCTTCAACATATTGCACCTTGTTATTTATTATGTCAGGCAAACGCTTTTTAGCTTCCTTATCAATATTAAACGTGAATTCGTCGCTTTCTCTCAGGGTGTTATATTCATTTAAGAACACATTACATATTGAAGGTTTGTTTCCCCTCCTTGTAATCAGCTCGTGATTAACATTGCTTACTGCCTGTTTTATATCAGGATTATTTTCAATAAGGGCAGCAAAATCGATGTATTTATCATTTAGCATAGACAACCTCGCGACATGTTGAAATTGTTTTAATAAACACCGGATATTAATTCACAGGTTAATTATACCATTCATAACTGCCGGGAAATATTCATGTCAAGCTTATTTAATTTATTTAAGCACCGGGTAAGAATTGTCACTGTTAACCAGGATCATTTGATATTAATTATACACCCAATAATTCATTATAACAATTTGACATTATTGTCTATACATTATTGCGATAAATTAAATAAAGACCCCCTTTACAATATAATATTTATGATATACAAAGTTATTTTAATTATTGTTTCTTATACATCTTTTGAACCGAAACAGTGAGCGCATTCTCCGCCGAAGGTCAGCCGCGGCGGGGTTAGCGAGCGAATCAAAAATAGGCACTATTCTCTACGGTCGAATATTTCCCGCAGTTTGATGCGGGGAGATTCAAATACAGGAGCAGCCAATGCGGGAAAAAAAAGAAGCAATAGAAGTAATATGCCCTAAATGCAAACGGACTGCAATAGTATATATACCGAAAGAGGATATACCCCAATGCAGGGATTGCGATATTATGATGATATTCAGAGAGCTTCTAACGGAAGGCAAATCATATTGATTTAATGCGTATTAAATAAAACAAACATTGATGGAGGAGGTATTTAATGAAGAGAATTTTAAATTTTTCGTGGGTTGCTGGTATCATTGTTTTAAGTCTGCTTCTGGTTGCAGGTTGTGGAAAACAGGAAGAAAAAAAGGCTGTAGGCCAAGCCGGAACATCTTCCGATAGCGTACGCATGCAAATTGTAAAACAATCCACTCTGGAACATATTCTGCAAAAAGGAGAACTCCGCGTTGGCTTTGAAGCCGGATATATGCCTTTTGAAATGACCGATAAAAACGGAAATTTCGTGGGATTCGATATTGACATAGCAAGAGAAATGGCACAGGCGCTCGGAGTCAAATTTGTTCCTGTCAACACGGCATGGGACGGTATTATTCCTTCTCTGATTACAGAAAAGTTCGACATAATTATGAGCGGAATGACGGTAACACAGGAAAGAAATCTTAAAATTAATTTTGCAAATCCCAATATTGTAGTCGGCCAGACAATTCTTATTAACAAAAAACACCAGGGCGTAATTAAATCCTATAAAGATCTTAATGATTCTAAATACACTGTTACATCAAAGCTTGGCACAACAGGCGAACAGGCTGTAAAAAGAGTCATACCGAAAGCAACATACAAATCTTTCGAGACAGAACCTGAAGCAGCCCTTGAAGTAGTGAACGGGAAAGCCGATGCTTTTGTTTATGACCTTCCTTACTGTGTCGTGTTCATGGCTCAGCAGGGAGTCGGAAAGCTGGTATTCCTCGATACACCTTTTACATATGAACCACTTGCGTGGGCAATAAGAAAGGGTGATCCTGATTTTCTTAACTGGCTTAATAACTTTTTAAGTCAGATAAAAAATGACGGCAGGTATGACAAGACTTATGACAAGTGGATTAAAAGCACAGACTGGATAAAAGAAGTTCAGTGATATAAACCGAAAATACAAACCGGCAGGGCAACAAAGCCCTGGCCGGTTTTCTTATTATATTATCTGATTGTCAAACTGCCCTGACAAGATATCAGATAAATATAGAGGAAGCTGCAAGCATAAAAATGAATCAGCCTGCAACTATTAAAAAAAGCAAAACCGCTTCTTATTACGCCTGGGTGGGCGTTTTCTTCCTGTGTCTGGCCGGGCTGATTGGTGCTTTGTATTATTCCACAATAAAAATTGACTATGTCTGGCGATGGTATCGGATTCCTCAGTATTTTATATTCAAAGAAAAGATTGATATTAAATCCCAGGTTGTTGGAAGGATATCCGAAATTTCATATCATAATGGCAAAGCTCTTATTATTGTTAAAACTGATGGAGAAGATAAAACATATGCAGTTCCCGAAGGTGACATTAAAGTATCCAAAGGAGAATATGTTAATCACGGATATGTATTAGCCTTCTACGAAAAATGGAAGCCCGGCATCCTGCTTCAGGGTTTATGGCTTACAATAAAGGTAAGCGCCATCGCTACTCTCCTCGGAATACTTATAGGCCTTATTGGCGGTCTTGCACGCCTCTCGTCTAACCCAGCTTTTAAATGGGCATCCATAATATATATAGAAATTATCCGCGGTTCCCCCCTTCTTGTTCAGATATTTATCTGGTACTTTGTTCTCGGCACTCTCATAAATACGATTTTAGGTAAATACGGAATAAATCCCATACCTCCTTTATGGTATGGTGTAGCCGCTCTTGCATGTTTTACCGGAGCATACGTTGCTGAAATAGTAAGGGCCGGAATACAATCGATACACCGTGGACAGGTTGAAGCATCGAGATCTCTCGGCATGACGTACGCTCAGTCCATGCGATATGTAGTCCTTCCCCAAGCATTGCGCAGAATACTCCCACCGCTGGCAGGCCAATTCATCAGCCTTATAAAAGACTCTTCCCTTTTAGGAATCATTGCAATAAGAGAGCTTTCAAAAGCAACAAGAGAGGTTGTTACAACCAGCCTTCAACCCTTCGAACTCTGGTTTGTCTGTGCGCTTTTGTATCTTGTTCTTACATTTACTCTCTCCATGTTTGTTCAGTACCTTGAAAGGAGGACTGCGGTATAGTGATCGAAGTTCAAAATATCTATAAAACCTTTTTGATCCCCCATAGAGTTGAGGCACTGGTTAACGTCTCATGCAAAATAGAAGCAGGTGAAGTGGTTGTGGTCATAGGACCTTCGGGATCCGGAAAAAGCACTCTTTTAAGATGTCTTAACCACCTTGAAGCGGCAGACAGCGGTAAAATTATTATTGAAGGGATTGATATCCTTGATCCTAAGACCAATATCAACAAACTTCGCGCTGAAGTGGGAATGGTTTTCCAGTCCTTTAGTCTCTTTCCTCATAAGTCAGTTTTAGAAAATATAACTCTGGCCCAGAAAGTCGTTCGTAAACGTACAAAGAATGAATCCCTGGATAAGGCATTTTTTCTGCTGAACAAAGTGGGAATTAAAGATAAGGCAAATGTATATCCTGACCAGCTTTCAGGAGGACAGCAACAGCGTGTGGCTATAGCAAGAGCCCTTGCGATGGATCCCAAGATCATGCTCTTTGATGAGCCGACTTCAGCTCTTGATCCGGAAATGATAGGGGAAGTTCTGGACGTTATGAAAAACCTTGCAAGAGAGGGAATGACCATGGTCGTCGTAACCCATGAAATGGGATTCGCAAAAGAAGTTGCGGACAGGGTAATTTTCATGGACATGGGAGCAATAGTGGAAGAAGGAACACCCGAGCACTTTTTCACAAATCCCGAAAATGAAAGGACAAAATTATTCTTAAGCCAGATACTTTAATATATGCCGGTGTCCTCTTTTTTCCGGCTTAACTTGTTTAAAACAGTAGGGCACCATATATTGTACCTATATTATCACAATATACCCTCCATTGTGTTTTTTCCTTTACAACCTGTTTATTATCTGTTATAGCTCAAGCGATAGAATATTATCCGATTCTTTTATAATGAAATTTCCGATTTTATGTGGTTCGAAGTATTATTGTCAAAACAATCAAAAGGAGGGTATGTCTTTATATGAAACTTAAATCGCTGGACATAAGCGGATTTAAATCTTTTCAGGACAAGGCAAGTATTGAATTCCCTCCCGGTATCTGTGCAATAGTTGGTCCGAATGGATGCGGTAAGAGCAATATTGTTGATGCGCTAAGATGGGTTATGGGCGAACAAAGCGTCAAACAACTGCGCGGTAAATCTATGGAAGACGTCATATTCGCAGGCGCAAACGGAAAACCTCCATTGAATATGGCCGAAGTAACCCTCACGCTTGCAAACGACAATGGATCTGCACCGGAAGAGTTAAAAGATTTTACGGAAATAATGCTGACAAGACGCCTTTACCGCTCAGGCGAAAGCGCATATTATTTAAATAAAAGGCTCTGCCGTCTTAAAGATATCCACAATATTTTCATGGGCAGCGGCCTTGGCCCTAAATCATATTCGGTAATCCAGCAGGGCAACATCGGTGCAATTATCGACGCGGGGCCTGAAGAAAGAAGATTCTTCATAGAAGAAGCTGCCGGAATAACCCGTTATAACAGTCGTAAAAATGAGGCCCTCAGAAAGGTTGAAGCAACAAATCAGAATCTTATTCGGGTAACAGATATAATTTCCGAAATCAACCGGCATATGGCAGGATTAAAGCGTCAGGCCAGAAAGGCGGAGATTTACAAAAGCGTTCAGGATCGCATCAGGAAGCTGGACACCTGTATTACCATTTACCAGTATGACGAACATACAAGACAGATTAATGAAACCGAAGCAATATTAAAAAATCTGGAAGATACAGATATAGGGCATATTTCGAAACTGCAGAAACTTGATGCTGTTGTAGAAGAAATAAAGCTGAAGTTGTCTCAGAAAAATCACGAAATATCCGGCCAGAAATCGAGCATATTTGAAATACAGAGAAATACGGACCGATTCGAAAATGACCTTCTATATCTGCGCAAGGAAGTCGAACGGCTTCTCTCGGAAGTTTCTGAACTCGAAACAGCGCGAACCGGACTTGATGAAAGAAGCGCTAAAATTCTCTCGGAAATATCCCAGGCTGAAAAGGAAATCCTTTCAGTTAATGACGAAATAAACATAACACGCTCTGGCCTCGATCAGGATCGCAACGCATATCAAAATATAAAACTCAAACTGTCAGACCTGAACTGGGAACTCGATGCATGCAAAACGAATATGATGAATCTTGTCGCCCATGAAGCAAGGTATAAAAACATCTATCAAAACGCTTCAAACAACAAGGAAAATCTTAAAAGGCGGCTGAAAAGAGCGGATGAAGAATTGGTTGTTGCCGCACAAAAGGTTACAGAAACGTCCGGTTTGGAGGTTGGCGCAAAAGAGAACATTGAGTCTTGCAGACAGTGCCTTGATAAAATCGGAAAAGAAATAAATTCAGTCGAACAGAGGCTTACAGATAAAAGAAAGTCGCTTGGAAACCAGGTAAAGCTGGTACAGACACTCGAAATGGATAGAAATAAACTCAGGTCAAATTATACAGCCTTAAAGAAAATGGAAGATAATTTCGAGTGGTATAAAGACGGCGTTAAAACCATCATGAAAAGCAGGAGCGTGCAGAAAGGGCTTGAAGGCAACATTGTTGATGGTATTATAGGGCTCATGGCCGATATTCTTGAACCTGAACCTTCCTTTGAAACCGCAGTAGAGGCTGCCCTTGGAGAATCACTCCAGTACATTATTGTAAATGATCAGAATACCGGTAAATCTCTGATAAAATTTCTGCAACGCCAGGGAGCCGGACGCAGCGGATTCATTCCCATATCATCCCTTAAGAAACTTGAATGCGAACACTACTCAAAACCCGATTCTTCAAAACTGCTGATAAACCACGTGACTGTTAAAGCCGGTTATGAAAAAACGGTGGAAACCCTTATCGGGCATGTTATTTTCTCCGAGGATATTAATGAAGCGCTTGAAACATTCAACGCTAATGGATCTTTTCAAACGGTTGTCACTAAAAATGGTGAGGTTATTTCCCACAATGGCACTATGGCGGGCGGAAGCAAAGAAGCTTCTTCGGGTATCCTTGCGAAAAAACATGAAATCAAAGAGCTTGAAAAACAAATATCAGAGCTTGATCTGGATCTTGAAACCGCCCGTGCTGCCCAGAAGGCGCTGGAATCAGAAGTAAAGTCTTTCGAAATAACCCTGCAAAAACTCATGGAACAAAAACATGTGGCAGTTCAGGATGAAATTGAGGCCGAAAAATACCTTTACAAGATATCTGAAGATTTAAAACATGCGCGCCATCATCTTGAAATTGTGCAACTCGAACAGGAACAACTGATAGGCGAGCGAAGCGACATTGATGAAGAAATAGCAAAATATAATGAAGCCCTGGCGAAAGTTGAAAGCGAGGTTTCAGATGCAAAAGAAAAGGTTACGGTGATTTCCGAAAAGATAACAACTGCATCATCTGCGCTTGCAGATTACGATCAGAAAGTTGTAGATCTTAAATTAAAGCTCACAACACTCAATGCCAGGCTGGAAAACGGAAACAATTCACTCAATCGCCTTAAAGATTATTATAATGACGGAATCGGCCGGCTGCAAATCCTTGCGCAGGAGATATCACAAAAAACCGGTAAAATTGAAGCATCGAAGATCAAGCTTGTTGAAAATGAACAGGCTCTTCACGGTATGTACAACCGAATATCAATTTTAAAGCAAGCTCTTGAAAACAATGAGGCTGATTACAACACCATAGACGTTACACTCAAAGAACACGACAGTCTGATTACAAATGTCAGGAATGAGCGTGAACAGACTTTGCAAAAATTGCGACTGCTTGAAATCGAGCAATCCCAGCGGCAGATACAGAGGGAAAACATTTCGAAGCGTTTTGAGGAGCGCTATCAAAGCCTTCTTTCGGAAGCGGAGTCTATACCCGATTTCGCCGTTGATAATCCTGAAATGGCAATTACCGGGATGGAAGAAGAACTGGAACGGTGCAGAAAAAAAATCGGAGATTTTACAGATGTTAACCTTGGCGCAATAAAAGAATACGAACAACTCAAAGAACGCTTTGATTTCCTCTCCAGGCAGCGCGATGACCTTGTCAAAGCCATTGAAGATCTCCACAAGGTCATAAGAAAAATAAATAAAATATCTCAGGAAAGATTTTTAAACACATTCAATGAAGTTAATAAAAAAATCGGTGAGGTCTTTCCAGGTCTTTTTGAAGGAGGCACGGCCAATCTTATTCTGACCGAACCCGACAAGCCTCTAGAAACAGGAGTTGAATATATGATTCATCCGCCCGGTAAAAAACTGACAAGGATGAGCCTTCTTTCAGGAGGAGAAAAAGCCCTTGCCGCCATAGTTTTTGTATTTGCGATATTCCTTCTGAAGCCGGCCTCTTTCTGTGTGATGGATGAAATAGACGCGTCTCTTGATGACTCAAATGTTTACAGGTTCAATAACCTTCTGAAAATCATAGGCGCTAAATCTCAGATTGTAATGATTACTCACAATAAAAACAGCATGGAATTTGCTGATATGCTATTTGGAATAACAATGGAACACATGGGTGTTTCAAAGGTTGTTTCGGTCAACCTTGAAAGAACAAAGGGGGATATGTAATGAAGGCCTATATTAATGGCGCCCGGAGACAAATATGACGTTCGGATGGTTTAAAAGAAAAAATGATTCGGAAGAAGTAACGGATGATTCATCAGATTCACTAAACTACTTTAAACGCCTTAAAGAACGCCTTTCAAAAACCCGGGACATCTTTTCAGGAGGGATTGAAAAGATTTTTTCAGGTAAAAACCATATCAATGATAACCTGCTGGAAGAGCTTGAAGAGCTTCTTATCACTTCCGACATCGGTGTTCAGACTGCTACCGACCTTATACGATGCGTATCCGGAAAATCTTCTGCGATCTCAGGACCGGATCAAATCAAAGATATTCTGAAAAATGAAATAATCCGGCTTTTTAACGGCAATGCTCAACGTCCGAAGGCGCCGGTCAGCAAGCCACACGTAATCATGGTCGTTGGGGTCAACGGTGTCGGTAAAACCACGACCATAGGAAAGCTCGCGACAAAATTCGCTGCTTCAGGAAACAGAGTCCTTATCGCGGCGGCAGACACCTTCCGTGCCGCAGCAGTTGAACAGCTTTCCATATGGGCGGAGCGAGCCGGAGCCGAAATTGTAAAACACAAGGATAACGCCGATCCTGCAGCTGTAGCATATGACGGGATCGAAGCGGCTTTGGCAAGAAATATCGATGTTGTTATTGTCGATACTGCCGGGAGGCTTCATACAAAAACAAACCTGATGGAAGAGCTTAAAAAAATAAAACGCTCCATTTCAAAAAAAATCCCGGATGCACCTCATGAAATACTTCTTGTGCTTGATGCCACAACCGGGCAGAATTCCATATCACAGGCAAAACTTTTCAACGAAGCGCTTGGAGTAACAGGCATAGCGCTTACAAAACTTGACGGAACAGCCAAAGGCGGGATCGTCATCAGCATATGCAATACCTTTAAATTACCGATCCAGTACATCGGGATTGGCGAAAGCATTGATGATCTGCAGGAATTTGACCCGGTGGTTTTCGTCAAAGCTCTTTTTTAACCTTACGTGATTGCTGCTTCGCAATAGTCACCGGGCAACATAATAACAGTTTTTTTCTTTTCGTGTTAATATGATCTTCCATACAGGCATCGCGCAAGAGGCTGGCATGGCGCGGTTTAAGATAGATAGAGCCATAAAAAGTGTTGTTGGATGCTGATCTTCACTTGACATCAATAAATTCCTGCTATATTGGCAGGGGGAAAGAGGATGTTCATTATTAACCAAAAAAATCAAAAGGGGGAAAAGCACTATGACAAAAGCAGAATTGGTAGACAAAGCAGCACAGGATGCCGGCATTCCCAAAGTCGCAGCGGCAGCAGTTCTAAACTCTTTCATGGACAGCATTTCAAAAACTCTTAAGAAAAAAGACGGCAAGGTTACTCTCGTTGGTTTTGGCACTTTTACAAAAGTCCGCCGTAAAGCCCGAAAAGGCCGCAATCCTCAGACAGGTGCGCCCATCAAAATCAAAGCTTGCACCGTTGTTAAATTCAGACCGGCAAGAATCTCAAAGGTTAAGATCTAATTTCAATCCACTTTAAGGCGGTTTGTTTTTTAAGTTTAAAACAAAAAACAGGCCGCCTTTTTTTATCCAAACCTTATATCAAATCCTTCAAATTCGCCGGAATAAGAATCCTGTTCAACGTCAACCCTCACAACTCTCGAATAGGGTGGGCCTTTTTTGCACCATTCAATCACTGAAGCTATATCACTCATTTCTCCTTCAAAAACAGCTTCAACTGTCCCATCCCTGTTATTCCTTACCCATCCGCAGACATTAAACCTATCAGCAACCCGTTTAGTCTCCATCCTGAAGCAAACGCCCTGGACTTTACCGGCAATTATAACACAAGATCTTATCTTGTCGGACGACATATGTATTTCCTCCATGAGACCTCTGTATAACACACCGTTAAAGACCGGTCGACCCCTTCTTCAATCTTTTCCTTAAAATATGGCAAGAGGAGATTGATCAATCATGCGCCTGTAATTTTTTTGAAGCCTTCCTCGTCAATAATATGAACGCCTAAAGCTCTTGCCCTCTCTATTTTAGATCCGGGAGATTGACCTGCAACAACTAAATCGGTTTTTTTGCTCACCGACTCACTTATCCTGCCCCCTAAAATCCTTATCTTTTGCACAGCCTCGCTTCTTGTCATTGTTTCAAGTGTTCCTGTTAAAACAAAGACTTTTCCATCCAGTGTCGGTTTTAAAATAGCCTCTTCAGGATAAATATTTACCCCGCATCTTAAAATTTGGTCAACCCTTTTGCGGTTTTCTTTGTTCATGAAAAATTCGGATATACTCTGCGTCAAAACAGGGCCGATTCCATTCACATCTTTCAAATCATCATATTTTGCATCATAAAGATTTTCAAGGCATCCGTATTTTGAGGCGAGTATTTCCGCAATATGCTCGCCTACATGCCGAATCCCAAGAGCGTATAGAAAACGACTGAAAGATATTTTTTTGCTTTTCTCAATAGACTCCGAAAGGTTTTCAGCAGATTTTACTCCCATATTTTCCAGGCTTTCAATTTTTTCTTTGTCCAGACAAAATATGTCCGCGAAGGATGACAGATATCCCCTGTCAACAAGCTGGTTGATCAGCTTCTCACCAAGCCCGTCTATGTTAAAAGCCCTTTTTGAAGCAAAATGCTCTATCTGAGCTTTGACCTTGGCGGGACAAGTATCATTTATACATCTTATAGCCGCCTCCCCTTCATCCTGTTCTACCGGCGTATTACAGAAGGGACAAAATGCAGGCATAGTGAAAATCTTTTCACGTCCGGTTCTAACGGTATCAATAGCCTTTACGATTTCAGGGATTACATCACCTGCCCGCTGGACAAGAACAGTATCCCCGATCCTTATGTCCTTTCTCCTTATCTCGTCCACGTTATGCAGTGTTGCGCGGTTCACGTTCACTCCACCGATATTAACGGTCTCAAGATGCGCAACAGGCGTAAGAGTTCCTGTACGCCCGACCTGCACTTCAATCTTCAAAACCCTGGTTGTCTCCTGTATCGCCTTAAACTTACAGGCTATGGCCCACCTGGGGCTCCTTGCGGTAGTCCCAAGCTGAACCTGGGACTCAATGCTGTCAACCTTTATTACCATACCGTCAATATCATAAGGCAGCCCATACCTCTTTTCTTCAAGTTCTCTGAAATATTTTATAACTCCGGCTATTGTTATTTTCTGCGTTATGTGAGGATTGATTCTGAAACCAAAGCTTTTCAACCTGCAAAGCAGATCCCAGTGCGAATCAATATTCATTCCTGACACATCCCCGATCCCATATATGAAAATTTCCAGAGGGCGTTTGGCGGTAATTCGAGGGTCAAGCTGTCTTAAAGATCCGGCGGCCGCATTTCTCGGATTTGCAAATAACTGCAAACCGTTATTTGACATCTCATCATTAAGTCTTTTGAATCCTTCCCTGCTGATAACCACTTCACCCCTGACTTCAAGACGGGCCGGCGTTTTTTCTTCATTTCCATGGTGCTGAATCAAAATAGGAACAGTTCGTATGGTCTTAACATTTGATGTAATCACTTCTCCGGTTTCACCGTCACCACGGGTTGAACCAATAACAAGCTTCCCGTCCTCATAGACAAGTTCTACCGCGACACCGTCCATCTTGGGTTCCGCAGTATATAGAATTTCCCTGTCAGTCATAAGCTCCTTTTTGACACGCCTGTCAAAAGCCAATATTTCCGAATCTGAAAAGGCATTATCAAGGCTGAGCATTTTTACCGTGTGCTTTACCGTATCGAATTTTTTAAGTGGAAAAGCACCTATTCTCATGGAAGGAGAATCGGAGCTTGAAAGTTCAGGATACTGCGTTTCGAGCTCAATCAACAGCCGCATCATCCTGTCATATTCCGCATCGGAAATTTCCGGGGCATCCATTACATAATAGCGGTTATTATGCCTGTGAAGTTCCTGTCTCAGATTTTCAATTTTTTTAACAATATCCGGATCTATAAAATCTGACATATTTTTATCAAAGCCTCACACATTACGTCCCTGCTCTTCAGGAAACGTTCATCCCTGAAACCGGGCTTCCATGTAAATGTTGATATTTCATCGGAAACGATAAGAATCCCGGCAGCTTCAATATTTCTGAATCCTGCCGCAGAATAAATTGCGGAAAGCTCCATTTCAACTCCCAGCACGTTTCTTTCTTTGTAATAAGCGGCTTTCCCCGGTGTCTCTCTGTAAATGGCGTCTGTGGACCAGACAGGACCTTCATGAAAAAAAGCGCCGCTTTGCGTTAAAAGATCCTTTATTTTTTCGGTTAGACCAAAGGATGGAAGCGCGACACCATTATGGGAAATCTCATCATATCCGTAATGTTTTGAAGTGCCATCGTCAACAAAAGCGGATGTAGCGACAATAATGTCGCCGATCTTGACCGAATCAGAAACCGCACCGCACCAGCCATAAAATATTATCCTGCTTGCGCCCCAGACTGCAAGAGTCTCAAGAAGCATCACGGCATAAGGAGCTCCTGCAAAAGGGCCTGTTATGGAGAAATTATACTCGGAATCCTTCGGAGAAAAGAATTTGCTGTTATGCAATACCCGGGACTGATCATCCCTGATGTTTATCAGATTGCAAATGCAATCGAGATCCGTCTTGCTGCTGACCATAAGCGCAACCGGTTTAGGATCGGGAGGGTTCCTTCCTTTGACAGGCTTTACGATCCCATCATCTTTAAACATGCATTAAACCCCGTCGGCAGAAAACGGAACATATTGAAAATTCTTCATGGAAGGCTGCCGGCAACCTTAAGATCTTTTATTGAAACCCCCGGTATTTAACGGGGGCCGGCAAGCTTTGACAACTCATCCTTCACTTCATCAATTATATCGTAGAACCACATGAGGTCTTCTATTGTAAGGCGGCCCGCCTTTCGCTGGCTCTCATTTCCGTCTTTTTTAACAAATACCCTGGGGCCTATCTGAAGCTTCGGCTCACCGGCGCCGTATCTGTTTATGGAAACAACAAGACCCGTTTCCTCACACTTCCACTCTTTAAGTATTTTATCCATCTCGGGATCAAAAGGCATTTTATACTCCTTATTTCAAGTTATAATATGTTCATATCTGACGGCTTCATATTTTTGAAAAATCTGCAAACAAATCGAAAAGATCGGATATACATCCAAGCAGGGCAAGCCGGTTGTTTCTAATATTTATATCTTTGGCCATTACAAGCACCCCGTCAAAAAAAGCATCAACAGGTTTTTTCAGAGCTGCAATATCAAGAAGAGCCTGATCAAAAGCTCCGTTTTCCAGATTCTTCAGGATACTGCTATTAACATTTTTGTAAGAAGTAAACAGAGCTGACTCGCATTCATGTTCAAACAATTTCTCGTTGACACCGGCAATCCCCTTGACGCTTACTTCATGCCCGGATTTTCTGATTATATTTACAACTCTTTTAAAGGCGCTCGCAAGAGGTTCAAAATCAGGAGCTGCTTTCAGTTTTTCCAGCGCCTTTATCCGGCTCCAGACATCAGGCACAATATTTACCGAAGCGCCCATTACAGCAGAGATAACAGCCCTGGAATAACCCTGTTCGGAAAGAAGATGCGACATTCGGCTTTGCAGGAAACCGTAAACCTTGTCCGCGCTGTCACTTGTTTCACCTGTCATTTTGGTATCAAAGAGCGACAGACTTTTTTCAACAAGGGCTCTTAATGAAAAAGAAAAGCTCTTATCTATTATTATTTGAATTATACCAATACCCTGGCGCCTTAACGCATAAGGATCGGAAGCTCCGGTAGGAATGAGCCCTGCTGAAAAACAGCCGCATATTGAATCAATCTTATCGGCAATGCCGACTATTGCTCCAACCAACGTTTCAGGAAGAGATCCGCCTGAATAGTTTGGCCTGTAATGCTCTTCAATGGCAGAAGCAAGGTCTTTCGACTCACCGCCGTTTATTGCATAGATTCTGCCCATGATGCCCTGCAGTTTAGGAAATTCGCCAACAACCCGACTGACAAGGTCTGCTTTGCACAAGCGGGCAGCTCTTAAAGCCTGCCTTTTGATTTCAGGATCATCAGACACTTTATCTGCCAGATATCCTGCTATTTTTTCAACTCTTTCAATTTTTTCATGCATTGAACCGAGCTTCGCCTGAAACAGAACTCCTTTTAGTTTTTCGACCCATTCATCAATAGGCACTTTTGCGTCACTTCTGTAAAAAAACCTTGCATCTTCAAGCCGCGCTCTCAAAACACGCTCATGCCCCTTTGCAACGAGCGACATGTTGTTGGCTTTTGTATTATTTACAGCTATAAAACACGGCATAAGACGCTTGCTGCCGTCAACTACCGCAAAATATTTCTGATGCTCCCGCATGGAATTAATTAATATTTCATCGGGAACTTCGAGATACGACTTGTCAAATCTACCGGCAACAGGCACGGGATATTCAACAAGGTTCGTCACTATATCCACAAGTTCGCTGTCTTGCAAAACGCTCCCGCCCAGCTTTAAAGCAACTTCCCCGATAAGCTTTTCAATATTTGCTTTTCGCTCATCTATATCCGCAATGACACTGGCTGTTCTCAATTTATCAAGATATTCGTCCGGGTGGGATATTTTTATTCTTCCGGGAGATAAAAATCTGTGGCCGAAAGTATATCTTCCGCTTTTAATATTACCTGCTTCAAACGGTACAACCTGTTTGCCGAGAAGAGCTAAAACCGATTGGATAGGTCTTGCAAATTTAATATCGAGGTCACCCCACTTCATGACTTTGGGGAAAGGAACATCTGCAATTACCTGTGGAAGCAATTTAGTTAAAACAGCTCTGCTTTCAAGACCGGTTTCTGTTTTAACAGCGCAAAGATACGACCCTTTGTCAGTCTGCTTTATGCATATTGCCTTTAAGGGAATACCCATCTTTTCCGCAAATTTTCTCCCGGCCATCGTCGGCTGACCGTTGCCGTCAAATCCCACTTTTTCGGGGGGGCCGATAATTTCAGTGGTAAGGGGTTTTTGCTTCGTCGAAATATTCGCGACCTGAAGGGAAAGCCTTCTTGGAGTTCCAAATGTCTTTGCTTCCCCGTACTCAATCCTCTCCTCTGACAATTTCCGCAAAAGAACTTCCGTCATCGCATTTAAAGCGGGTTTTATATAACCGGCAGGAATTTCTTCCGTGCCTATTTCAAGCAATAGAGTCTCCATATTCACCTCAATTCTAAAAAATACAGAATCCGTTAAATCAATCAAATATGATATCTTCCCTCACCTCGTGCCGGGGCTTAATCGCCCTCGGCCTGCTGATAGACTTTTTACGAGTCCATCAAATATCATTTTGTTTGAGTGTTTGTAAAAGCGGAAATCCCATGACCTCTCTCTGCTTTAAATAACCTTCTGCACATGCCCGCGCAAGATTTCTGATCCGCGCAATGTAACCGGTTCTTTCAGTAACACTAATGGCTCCGCGTGCATCAAGAAGATTAAAGGTGTGGGAACACTTTAAGCAGTATTCATAAGCCGGGAGTATAAGCGATTCTCCGATTATACGCATTGATTCGGCTTCGTATCTGGTAAAAAGATCCAGCAGGAAATTAATATCAGCCTTTTCAAAATTATAAGTGGACTGCTCAACCTCCTGCTGGTGATGCACATCACCATATTTTATCACATCATTCCATTTCAGGTCATAAACATTGTCGACATCCTGGAGATACATCGCAATCCGTTCAAGACCGTATGTTATCTCAACTGAAATGGGATGAAGGTCTATGCTTCCGGCAAGCTGAAAGTATGTAAACTGGGTTATTTCCATTCCGTCAAGCCATACCTCCCATCCGAGACCTGAAGCCCCAAGGGTTGGAGATTCCCAGTCATCTTCAACAAACCTTATATCATGATCAAGAGGTTTAATTCCAAGAGCCTTCAGACTCTTAAGATACTGCTGCTGAACGTCGAGTGGTGAAGGTTTTAGTATTACCTGGAACTGATAGTAATGCTGAAGCCTGTTGGGATTTTCTCCATAACGGCCATCGGTAGGTCTTCTGGAGGGCTGGACATAAGCGACATTCCACGGCTCCGGCCCTAATGCCTTAAGCAGGGTTGCAGGATGAAAAGTCCCGGCGCCGACTTCCATGTCATATGGCTGGACCAGAACGCATCCCTTGCGGGCCCAGAATTTTTGCAACGACAGAATAACTTCCTGAAAATTCATGTTTCATACCTCATATGTAAAAATCAAATATACAGTTATTGTTTTACCGAAAGACCTTTATAATCTATACCGAATTCAAGCAAACCGGCCCCTTCCCTTCGCGATAATATCGATTCCCATCTGTCTTTCAATCTCTCAATATCACTGGCTTCACCAATGGCCCATATGCAGCCTCCACCTCCTGCGCCTGTAAATCTTGCTCCACATCCGTTTTTCCGGGCCGACATTATGAGTTTGCGCCCAATCTCATCCACAACATCCGGCGTCATGCTTCTTCTTATCGCGGTCTCCTGATTCATAAACGACGCAGCGTCATGGAATTTACGGTTTGATACCGCGTCAACAAACCTGCCTGTACACACAACTATTTCATCCCAGAGATCGCGGTATTTTCCGGAAACAAACTGATTGACCCACTTGCCATTGATATTTTTTGATTCATGCGGAACGCCACAATATGCAAGAAGAATATTTTTTTCAAAATCATTTAAGAATTCCTTTTTAAATATGCTCTTTTTCACAAACCCGGGGCTTTTCGTTCCATCTTTCCAGAACCATGCATTCACCCCTCCAAACGCTGCAGCCAACTGATCCTGCAATCCGCAAGGCACACCCGCGACACTCTGCTCAATTGCATGGGCAAGAAAAACGGCTTTCTGCCTCGAGAAGGATTTCTGCCCTGATTTTTCAGATATTTTTAAAAAACCCGCGACAAGGGCTACGGCTGCCGCCGAAGATCCTCCCAGAGCGCTTCTTGGCGGAGACGATGACTCAATTACAATATGGACTCCGTCTGCATTGAAAAACGACGAGATAGCAAATACAAGCCCTAGAGGGTGATTAAAAGGAGCTTTGCGCGAAGCAAACACCGTGCTCCTGAAACCCCGCGAAGAAACCTTGATCTTCCCATCTTGAAATGGGAGAAGATAAATCCTTGTTCTTAAATCTATTGAGATATTAAAAGTGCATGGATTAAGGTGCATCAGGGGATAATAGAATGTACTTATATCCAGTGTTCCCCCCATATCTATCCGGCACGGAGCGGAAATTGCAATCTGTTCTGCCTTTATCAAATCTTTAAAATTATCCGGCATTGTATACATCCGAGTCAATTTTGATACCTTCGTAAAAAGTCGAAATCCAGACGGCAAAGTAAAAAGCTCATTATGCAAGGCGCACGAATCTTGAGGAATGAAGCGTACTTACTGGTACGCTGCAATGACGAAAGATGAAGCGCAACACAGCAGAATGACTTTTTACTAAGCCGTCAATTGTTATATCCAAAGAGATTGCTACTCCATCATTTCTTTCTAATCTGTCTTAAAATTTTAAGACTTTGCATCTCTTTGCCAAGATTATAAGTCACAAAAGCCTCTAAAAAGTTCAACCCTCCCTCTAAAGCTAAAGAGGTAAATCTTATTTTTCCGGCCTTTTTCAAATCGCCGCTATCAACCCAAAGAAGCTGCTTAATCGTTCCTTTTGAAAGAGAAAGCCGGTTTCCGGAGTTTCCGGTGCATTTCCGGCAAACAACCCCCCCTTTTTGAAAGTCGAAGGATATATGTTCTTCCCTTATACTGTCAACTGCAAGCTGACACATGCTGCAACGAACTAAATTCGGACAAATACCGGCTATCGAAGCAAACCGCATCTGGAAAAGTATGCTCAATATTTCCGCAGAAACATGGCCTGAATCAATTTGTTCAAGAACATAATAAAGCAACCGGTAAAGCCGTTCCTGTTTCGCATCATTTTCAGCCCAAACATTAACTATTTCTGACCAGTAACTTGCATATGCTGTTTTATTGAAATCAGTTCTGATATCCGCAAGGCAATTTATTAGATCAGCCTCCTGCAGAATAACAAGATTCCCTCCCCTCCCGGAACTGCAAACCACATCCAAAACAGAAAATATTTCGAGGATTCCTCCGAATCTTTTTGTGCTCTTTTTAGCCGACTTTGCTATTGCCGCTATCTTGCCTCTTTCCATGGTAAATAGAGTTAAAATTAAATCGTAATCTCCATAATCAATGCGCCTGAGAACTATCGCAGGAGATGAAAAGGTTTTCATCTACTTATATTCCGAGAAGGTGTGTTGCAATAATAAAATAGATAGATACGCTTATAATGTCGATTGCGGTAGTAACAAAGGGGCCCGTGGCAACAGCGGGATCAATATTGATCCTTGCAAATATCATCGGAACCATTGAGCCGGATAAGGCTGCCAGTGTCATTGAACAAACAACGGCAATACCAACGGATAAGGCAAGGTTGAAGGTGCTGTAACTAACCTGAGCAAAAGTAGCTATAAGCACTCCATAGATAATGCCCAGAAATAACCCTATAAGAAGTTCTTTCAGTATAATGGGCCACATATCTCTGATATTAAGTCGTCCTGTTGAAAGACCTCTTACAACAATTGTAGAGGACTGAATTCCAATGTTCCCACCCATCCCCATAATAACCGGAATAAAAGCTGCTAGATAGGCAATTTTATTTAAAGATCCCGTAAATCGCCCGATAATAACAGATGCTATGATACCGCCAACACAACTAGCAAAAAGCCAAGGCAGCCGCAGCCTGGAACTCTTCAAAACAGATTTGGTTTCAATAAATTCTTCGCCGACACCGGCCATCTTCAGCATGTCTTCTGTGGCTTCACGTCGGAATATATCAATGACATCATCAACAGTAACAATGCCTACAAGCTTATTCGAATCGTCAACAACAGGTACGGCCAGAATATCATATTTCGCCACAATTTTTGCTACTTCTTCCTGATCCATGGCAGTATGGACAGAAAAAACGTCCCTTGTCATAAATTCTTTTAACGGTTTATCGGGAGGAACAACGACAAGCTGTCTTAAAGAGCTGACGCCAACGAGTTTACCGTATTCGTCAACAACATAAAGATAAAAGGGCATTTCAACATCAAGATTTTCCTTCTGCAGAGATTTTATAGCCTCTTTCGCAGTAGTATCCTCTTTCAGGGCTATAAAATCGGGCACCATGATCCCACCGGCTGTGTCATCTTCGTATCGCAGCAGACCTTCGACTTCTTCAGAACCCTCCTTCTTCATCTTGTCCAATATCGAATCTGATAATTCCTTTGGAAGTCGCCCTATCAGATCCACCACATCATCTGTGGGCATATTCTCCAGAATCACTGCTATGTCGTCAATTTTCAGCTCGGAAATGAGTTCTACGGAGGTATCTTCATCAAGTTCGCTGAGCAGGACTCCTTTTTTTTCAACCTCTTTTATCATGTCAAAGAGCCTGCGCTGATTTGAAAGGGAGAGTGCTCTGAATACCTGAGATAAATCAGCTGCATGTGTCTTGTTCATTATTTTGCGGAGATGAGAAGTTGCTTCACGGCGGAGCAATCTTTTTACGCTTTCAATGAGTATTTTTATTCGATCCCCTTCCATATCAAACCTGCCCGGATTTATCTGTTTCAGTTGTAAATTATAAAAGACTTCTGCCCTGTCTAATCACGGAATCTGAATGTTTGCGGCACGGCCGCTTTCCCTCGCAATATCATATGCCTTTTCATTGAAGCTTAATTTGATGGCGCCTGCATCTCCTACAAGCAAGTTATAGCCGCTTGATGCGTTAAGTTCGAGAAGATCCCCGCTTTTTAAAATATATTCTTTAGGATTCTGTCCATCAATAATTAACTTCAGCCATGTGTCCTTTACGGCAAGTACTTTTAACGATAGTTTTTCGTCGGGTTTTTTTAAACTTTTTTCATCAATCACCTTTTGTTTAATATCTGCCGATCGATTTTTCTGTTTAATAATCTCTGCGGGTCCGGTCTTATCAGATAAATCATAAACCGAAGCAACCGAAATTATTACGATGCACAAAAAAGCCCCGAAAATCAAAAAGATTTTATGCCAGTACCTTAAACCGGCTTTGTTTAATACTTTCTCCGGCTTAATCATTTTATTGATAACACCTATAGATGCGAGATACCGCCGGACAGCTTCGTCTCCATCTGCATCGACGGCCTTTGCATAAGAACGCAAAAAACCCTTTACGAAAACCTCTGGAGGAAGCTTATCAACCTGTTCATTTTCTATTAATGAAAGACAATCTATACCTATTTTTGTTTCTCTTGACAGCTCCTCAAGCCCAATTCCTTTCTCTATTCTGAAAGCCTGAAGATAATGCCCGAATGAAAATGATTTGTTTTCGGAAATCATATGTTAAAATCAACATTAATAAGGTTTATCAGGTATTGTCTCGATATGGAAACTTAAACTGTGTCCGGACTTTGTTTCCGTCCGGATACTATTTAATAACTTTTATATGGGATTTTTGCCTTAAATCCCCGATCCAGGATTCAAATTTTCTTTCAACTACTTCACCAAAAAGGATATCCTGTATTTCAGGAGTAACCTCTTCAAGAGATTTGTCCGGTTTTTCTTCAATTTTTTCTATGTAAACAATCTGATATCCGACTTCGGTTTCAACAACTTTCGTAAAATCACCCGCTTTGAGTCCCTTTATTGCCTCCTGTATCTCCGGAGATAATTCATTATATTTAAACATTCCTAGATCCAGATTCTTTACATCAAATTCAGAGTCAGCATATTCCTTGCCGACATCCTCAAATATTTGCCCCATCTTTAATTTGTTATAAATTTCTTCCATCTTTGACCTGATATTCTGTTTTTCACCATCGCTGACACTCAACCCGACTCTCTTGACCATATTTTTAAGATTGTATGTTTTTTCTCCCCGGTACTTCTCAATATTGCTGTTGTAATAAGACTTTATTTCATCTCCCGTTATAATTATTTTGGATTTAACCGCAAAATTAAGAAGTTTTGACCTTATGAGATGTTCCTTAACCTTATTGCGATAGCCTTCCATAGACATGCCTTCTTTGGCCAGCATACTTCTTAAGTCTTCGTCTGTATAATGATTGACCTCTTTGACTCGCTCAATAGCGTTATCAAGCTCCTTCTCGCTAACTGAAATACTGTACTTTTTACTCTCCTGGTCGGTAAGCTTCTGGTTAATAAGCTGTTCAAGCATATCTTCCCGAACCTTAAAGAGCATCTCGCGTTCTTTTTCCGGCGGATATCCAAGCGATTTCATTCTTTCAGCATATGGATTAACAGCACTGGAAAGTTCCGAAAGGGAAATTATTTCTTCGTTAACCACTGCTACAACCCTGTCAACAACTTCAGCGCTGTTTGTTCCGCTATACGCGTAGGAACCAGACAAAATTAAGAAAAAGATGAGCGTTAATATTTTATTATATTTGTGCATTTTATATTTTTCTCTCCATAATTATACTGTTGGTATCTGAATTACTTTTCCGGCAACGATATTTATAAGGAACGATATTGATACCTTCGTAAAAAGTCAATAAATGACTTTTTACTTGGCGGGAAATCCGCCTAGGCGGACTCTCCCGCCGCTTGAAGTGAATTCAAGCGGTTCCACCCTCACACCGGGCCGGGGCTTAACCGCCCTCGGCCTGTTGATGGACTTTTTACGAGTCCATCATATATTCCGTCACTTTATGAAGACAGAATTTTCTCCCATTGTTTATTGTTTATCTCTATCTTGTATTTTCTCTGCAACCCTTCAAACCATGTTTTATAAGCCTCTTCAGCTTTTAAATTGCGCAGATTCTTTATGATTGTTTCAGTGGTCGGCTCATTCGCTAATTTGCCGTCGGCGCCGTTTTTAATATTTTCGCGATAATACTTTGATAAGTCATCGGGTGTTATTTGGATATTATTTTTAAGGTCTTCAACGATAACTTTCTCTATAAGGAGGCGCATTCTTAATCTTTTCTCCCACAAGTTATAAGAAATTGCATACTCAAGAAGCATTTTTTCAAACTCACTTTCTGGGTAATCCCTTTTAATTTTCCGCACAGCCTCTTCAAGCTCAGAATCTGTTACTGTAATATTCAGTTCCTTAGACCTTTCAATTATAATTAATTCTTCAACCATCTGATTTAACAGCTGTTCTTTAGTATCTCTGTGAAAGGAAGCATTCTGTTCAATGTCATTACGTGAATAAGCGGACTTGGTTATTTCAAGTTCTCTTTGAAAGTCGAGCACCATTAAAACACTCTCTTGAACTCTGACAAGATATTCATCGCCCTGAACAGATTCCGTTCCGGAACAGCCTGAAAGTATCAACACTGCGAATAAAGCGCACACCGCAAATATCCTGGCGGAGCAGGTTTCTCCGGCAGTAAAATGTTCATGTACTTTAACATATATCATAATTACAGGTTCTTCTCTCAACCAACTGGAGAAAGGGTCCCAGGATTCAGGGTTTTCAAGTGTTTGTTTCTTATGAATTTATCTTCGGCATTCTTTAATACAGGTATTCAGCCGTTAACACGTTGGATAATTTCTTTCAAGATGTTTTTGGCTTTCACAATGTGCCCCATAATGCTTTGTTTCGGGAGTCTTACCTTAAGGACATGCTCCGGAGTGAACTCGAACCGGTTTTTATCCGAGATAACCATTTTTATTATACCAGAAGTGTTATTTACATAAGACAGCTCGGCAAAATGAAGTAAAAGTTGCTGATCCCGTAAATCGAGGCGTTTAACACCTGCTTTTTGAGACAATATCTTCAGCATGATTTTCAAGAGAAGATTGGAGGCTTCTTCCGGGAGGGCTCCGAAACGATCTGTGAGTTCCGCTTTAAAGTCTGCTATCTCCTTAACTTCCGTCATCTTTGCCAGGCGCCGGTAAGATGTCAGGCGCTGATCAATATCAGGCATATACGATTCGGGAAGATAAGCTGATATTGAAACATTTATCTCCGGATCCATGGTTTCCTGAACAGGTTCTCCCTTAAGCTCCGACATGGCATTTTCCATTAACTTGAGAAACATTTCGTACCCGACGGCAGCTATATGTCCGGACTGGGAAGCTCCGAGTATCGTTCCTCCTCCTCTGATTCTCAAGTCGCTCATAGCAATCTGAAATCCTGATCCAAGATCGCTGTGTTCCATTAATACTTTCAAGCGTTTTTGAGCGTCCTTTGTGATAGAGCTCTCTTTAGGGATAAAAAGATAAGCATAAGCCTGCTCATCAGATCTTCCTACCCTCCCGCGCAACTGATAAATCTGGGACAGTCCCAGTTTGTCAGCCCTGTTTACCAGTATTGTGTTAGCTGAAGGGATATCAAGTCCGGATTCGATAATTGTTGTGCAGACAAGCATGTCAATTTCTTTTTTCATGAACTTGAACATAACATTTTCAAGCGCCTCCTCATCAAGCCGCCCGTGAGCGATATCTATCCTTGCCTCTGGTACAAGCTCCTGCAGCTTACGGGAAATCTTTTCAATCGTATAAATATTGTTGTGGACAAAAAATATCTGGCCTTTTCTGCTCAGCTCTTTTTTTATCGCCCCGGCAACGACAGCATCATCAAATTCTGAAACATATGTAATTATAGATTGCCGATGTTCGGGAGGTGTTGAAATTATACTGATATCACGCACACCCATTAAAGACATGTGCAATGTTCGTGGAATCGGTGTTGCAGTAAGAGCAAGAACATCTACGGTATTTCTTAATTTTTTAAGCTTTTCCTTATGCTTGACTCCAAAACGCTGCTCCTCATCGAGCACAACAAGTCCGAGATCCTTAAAGACAACGTCATTCTGGAGAAGCCTATGAGTTCCGATAACAATATCTATCTTCCCGGATTTCAGATCCGAAATTATTGTTTTTTGATCCCGGACGGACCTGAATCTGCTGAGGCATGCAATGTTAACCGGATACCGCTCAAACCGTAAGTTAAAAGTCGCAAGATGCTGTTCGGCAAGAACTGTCGTCGGAACCAGCATCGCAACCTGCTTGCCGGAATTAACCGCGAGAAAGGACGCCCTTAAAGCCACTTCTGTTTTGCCGTAGCCGACATCTCCGCAAACCAGCCTGTCCATAGGCATCGGCCGTTCCATGTCATTCAAAACATCATCTATTGCCTGAAGCTGGTCTGTTGTTTCTTCGTATGTGAAACCCGCCTCAAAATCTTTAAAATAGCTGTCCGGCATTCCATATCCATATCCGTCGCTTACTTTTCTGAGTGCGTATAATTTAAGAAGTTCTCCGGCAATTTTTTCAGCCGATTTTTTTACTCTTTCTTTTATTTTATCCCAGGCCTTTCCACCCATTCTGTCAAGAACAGGTTCCATACCATCAACGCCCATATACTTATGGACTATGTTCATCCTTTCAACAGGAAGGTAAAGTTTATCACCGTCCTTATATACTATCAGCAGAAAATCATTGGTTGAACCGTTCAACTTCAGCTTTACAAGCCCTTCATACTGACCTATTCCATGATCATCATGTACAACAAGATCCATTTTTTTCAAGTCTTCAAAGGAGAGAATCTGGGATACTGTTTTCCTTACCGAATCCCTTCTTCTGCTTTTTTTTGCCCCGAATATTTCATCTTCGGTTATTATGGACAGTGATTCTTCGGGCCAAACAAATCCTGAAGAGATCCGTCCGATGCAGACAAAAACGTCCCCCTTCCCGCGGGAAGTAACAGAAAATCCTTCTTTTGTTTCCATTTGAATCCCATAAGGCGTTAAAAGAGACCTGATCCTTTCGGCTTGAGATTTTGTGCTGCAGACAACCAGGGTAGTATATTTGGAAGTTTTATTTTCACTGATCCGTTCGGCAAGCGGCAAAAGGTGATTATCTTTTTCTATATGGTACTTGATTTCCTGAATCAGCAGATTGTTATTTTTTATAAAATAATCGCATTCTAAACTGCACCCGTTTTTCTCTTCATTTTCGCAGACAATTTTGAGAGCCCGGAAATTCAAAGTTTTCTTTGAGTTTATTATTTCACGTATATTCGCCCATGTAAGATATAAGCTCCCGGTTTCGACACACAGCCTCCGATCCGCACGGGCAGAAATATAATTATTTAATTTCCGCCTCTCTACTTCTTCCGCTTCCTTTTGGAGCTGTTCCGGTTCATCCTGTACAAAAAGAGTGTTTTCGGGAAGATAATCAAAGAAAGAATCAGGCTTTGAATAAATAAACGGAATCAGGCTTTCAATATCCGGAAGCACGCCCTCTCTTTTTATTCTGTCGATTAAATCTCTGACTGTTGTAACAGGAATATCAAGCTTCGAAGCCTGTTCTCTTATCCTGCTTATTATTAAATTAAGATCCTCGGTATTATAAATCGCTTCCCTTGCAGGAAGTATAACTGCCTCGGGTATATTTTTTAAGGTCCTCTGGCTTGATGCGGAAAAAAACCTTATTGACTCCACCATATCGCCCAAAAACTCGATTCTCAGCGGATCAGGATAAGAAGGTGTAAAAATATCGAGAATTCCACCCCTTACACAATAATCTCCGGACTCTTCAACTATCATTGACCTGGAATATCCGCCCGAAACCAGTTTCTCAAGAAGTCGTTCCCTGTCTGTTTCTTCGCTCTCCATCACAAGTTCAGCGAAACTGAACAATTGCTGTTTTGGAGTCAGCTTCTGAAGAAGAGCTTCCGGAGTTGTGACAATTACCGGTGGAGTATCACTTGTTGCAATCTTATATAGCGTATTTATCCGGGTTGCAGCAGTTTCATTGTGATAAGAGACAAATTTAAATGGAGAATCATTATATGGCGGGAAAAGCAGCACGGGAATTGTGTGTCCGGTTGAAAAAAAAATCAGATCCTGTATAAAACGCTCTCCCTCCTTAACTGAAGGGAAAATAACTACAACAGGCATCCTGCACTTCAGATAGTATCTTGATACTATGAATGCTTTTTCTGAACCGGACAATCCTGTAAGATCTGCCGCTTTTTCTCTCGTGGAAATATATTCATAAAGAGAATCGAAGGAATAATTTTTCTCTTGATTTTGATACATAAACAAAGTACCTATTTTGACCTGTGATATGCCGGCGTAGCTCACTTGGTAGAGCAGCTGATTCGTAATCAGCTGGTAGGCGGTTCAACTCCGCCCGTCGGCTCCATTAATTTTCAAGGGTTTCCTGCCTTTCCGGAAACCCTTTTATATTAGATAAATTTATATCAATAAGTATTCTGAATGAAATCCTTAATATGAAATATTTTTATCCCATATTATGGCATTGTGCAACCTTGTTTGACCAATTATCACTTTGACACCTTCGTAAAAAATCAAAAACCGATTTTTTACTTGGCGGGAAATCCGCATAGGCGGACTCTCCCGCCGCTTGAAGTAAATTCAAGCGGTTCCACCCTCACCCCAGGCCGGGGCTTAATCGCCCTCGGCCTGTTGACGGACTCATAAAAAGTCCGTCAATTTTGTCCGCAGCAACCAATTATCATAAAATGTTTTTTGCCATTTTTACCGGAAGCTTACACGACAGAAAATGTCAATTCACGATAATATGTTGATATTATATAGGTTTATCATGTACTCATATCCGGACACTTACTGAATTTTTCTTTCTTTAATTTCTTGACATAGATTCATTATCCGTATATTTTAGATACTTACATGGTTTTGTAATATATGATATATATATCAATGATGAGCTATCTTCCGGCTTGGAATTTGAGAGCTTTAAATAACTCACGTTCGTCATGTCATAGGATACGGGTATAGATTGATGTTATGCAAAGGTTTTAATTTGAAACAGGAATTAAATGAATTGCATAGATGCTGTTGAAGGAACAGCTAAAACTATAATTGACGGGCTTTTCCGCCTTTTTATTGAAAATAATCTTGACGATACTGAATACATTCGAAACATCAAGGCAGTTATGGATTCAACTGATGTTTTTTTACAAAATAACAGGGAAATAGCTGATAGTCCTCATACTCTTAAGAGAGTCCTTTATGAACATGCAAAGGATTTATGGCTGAATAATCTTTTAAATAAATTCGAAACCGATAACGCCAACAGCGAGCATATTCCCGATAATATTGAATATAATGGATATTCTTTCGATTATATTTACAACCACGGAACATATCCTCTATAAAGATATTGTTGACGGTTTGCATATGGTCGGGGCAGTTTAAAATGAATGATTCCGAAGAAGATTCAAAATTGAAAGCCGAAATGGATGAAATATTAATTAAGATTGATAATATAATTGAAAAAATTGAAAGTTCCATGCCTCCTGAAAAGGATGACATCAATAACGAATAACATGGGAAATGCCTTACGGCTATTATTTATAATTGCTGGACTCGTAAAAAGCAATTTTATGCCGTAAACGGCATCCTGTGAGAAACGAAGTCAAAACCGGATAAAATTAACATTATTAAAGAATATTAAATATTTATGTCCGGTTTTTGAATTTGACTTCGTTGGAAGTCGAATTTCAGACGGCAAAGTAAAGAGCTCATTATGCAAAGCGCACGAATCTCGAGGAATGAAGCGTACTTTCCGTACGCTGCAATGACGAAAGATGAGGTGCAACACAGCAGAATGGCTTTTTACGAAGCCGTCATAATTGGAGAATTACATCTATCTGCAAGAGAATATGACTATTAGGAGGTGCCGTGGCGTTAACTAAAAATGACATTGTTGCTAGGGTGCATGAACTTGGCTTTACCAAGAAGAAATCGGTCGAGATCATTGAGTCACTGCTTGAAATTATTAAAAATAATCTCGAAAAAAGTGACGATGTTCTGATCTCTGGTTTTGGAAAATTCTGTGTAAAGAATAAGAATCAAAGAAGGGGCAGAAATCCGGCCACTGGTGACGATCTTCTTCTCCGGGAAAGAAAGGTGGTTACCTTCAAATGCTCGGGCAAATTGAGAGATAAAATAAACGCCGAAGGCTAATAGATTAAATATCAAATAGCTGTATTATTTTTTGCCTGGGGCGGATCAAGTGGATTCTCACGGTAGCCATCTCAGGCAGAATGAGACCTTTGAATAACTCACGTTCGTCATGTTGTGTGATATGGCGATAGATCAGATGTTATGCAAAGGTTTCAGAATATACAATCACAGCCCTTGCAACTTTAAATAATCATGATTCGCCATTGATCAAAGCTTGATATTATAAGCCTTTATTTTGCTCAAAAGTGACGGATGGCTTATTTCAAGAAGGCGGGCTGCTTTTGTTCTGTTGCCTCCCGTTGAATTGAGAGCTTTTTCGATTAGCTTCTTCTCAATGACAATCTGCGCTGCTTTTAATGAATACCCTCCGAAGACATCACCATATTCTATGCACGATTTTATTCCCGGTTCAGGGAGAAAATTCTCAGTCAGAAGAACAGGCCCTTCTGCCAGCACAACTGCCCTTTCAATTATGTTTTCAAGCTCCCTGACATTACCGGGCCAGTCACGCTTCAGCAAGAGTGCCATGGCAGTAGGAGATATGCCTTTGATTTTTTTTTCAAATCTAACATTAAGCCTGTTTATAAAATGTTCACATAAAAAAGGAACATCTTCCATTCGTTCTCTGAGAGGCGGCAACTTTATTGCAAAAACATTGAGCCTGTAATAGAGATCCGGGCGAAAAGCAGAATTTTTGATCTCATCTTCAAGATTTTTTGAAGTGGCAGCTATAACCCGAACATTAATTTTTTTTGTTTTTGAATCCCCCACCGCCCTTATTTCGTTCTCCTGCAAAACACGCAGAATTTTCACCTGTAAAGAAAAGGGAAGTTCTCCGATCTCATCCAGAAAAATGGTCCCACCGTCGGCTTCCTCAAACAGGCCTTTTTTATCCTTTTCGGCTCCCGTAAAAGCACCTTTTTTATATCCAAAAAGCTCGCTTTCAAGCAGATTTTCTGGTATTCCACCGCAGTTAACGGGAACAAAATTTTTTTTCGCCCGCAATCCACCGAAATGAATCCCCTTTGCAATGAGCTCTTTACCGGTTCCGCTTTCACCCGATACCAATACCGTAGTATCATACTGGGCTGCTTTAGCAGAAAGATTAAAAACTGACAGCATGCTCCTGCTTTTGGCAACCATCTTGCCGAAAGAATACTTCTCCTCTATTTTTCTAATCTGTTCCTGAAGAAAAAGGTTCTCCCTCTTTAAACTTTCTCTCTCCTCGGCTTTCTTCAGTGCAAGAAATACCTCATCAGCCTTGAACGGTTTTGAAATGTAATCGTAGGCGCCCTCTTTCATGGCCTCAATAGCGGTATCTATAGTGCCGTATGCCGACATCATGATAACAGTCGTCGAACCTATTTTATCTCTGGTTCTTTTAAGAAAATCCATCCCGTTCATTTTAGGCATTTTTATATCGCAGAGGATAAAGTCATACCTCTCTTTGTCAATCATACTGAGCCCCTCGAGCCCATCCGCAGCAGTATCAACAACATAACCGGATTTTTTCAGCATTGCTGTCAGCATGTGACGCATATTCTCTTCATCATCAATTACAAGAAGCCGCTTTTTATTGTTTTTATTTTCCATAGGCCGGTCAATCCTGTTAAATGTTTTTTATCAGATGTTATCCTTGAACATTCTCATTGCTAAGAGGAAGATAGACTGACATGGTAGTGCCTTCTCCATCGACACTTTGGGCTTTAATCTTCCCCCCCATACCATCAAGAAGCGCAAAACTTACAAATAATCCAAGCCCCGTTCCCTTTCCAGGCTCCTTTGTTGTATAAAACGGATCAAAGATATTGCCTATGTTCTTCTCAGGAATACCGGATCCATTATCTATAAATGATATTTTTAATACGGGCAGGTCATTTATTGCCTCATTATCCGATTCGGAAACCACCTCACTCTTAATCAATAACTTACCTCGAAGTTTGTTTTGAGATGATGAGATAGCATCGGCTGCATTTATAATAAGATTTATAAATATCTGTCTTAATTGATTCGGATCAGTCAGCACCTTGTCTTCTCTGGCTTCAAGAGATATTTTCAAATCAATACCGGACGTAAAAGGCTGGAACCTGACAATCTCAGCAACATCTTCAATTACTTCATGTACATTTATAATTTCGGGTTTTCCTTCAGACGGCCTTGAAAAATCCAGAAGCTGCCTGATTATGCCGTTTACCCTGTTAATCTCGTTCTCGGCCCTTTTGATATATTCATTTTTCTCATCATCGGGCATATCCTTTTGCTTTAAAAGCTCCAGATAGCCTATAATTATTCCGATAGGATTTCCGACTTCATGAGCAATTCCTGAGGATAGCCTTCCAACAGAAGCCAGTTTTTCCGCCATGACAACATCTTTTTGTGCCTGCTTTAAATCAATATTTGCTTTCTCAAGAGAGCTTATGGTTGCCAGGAGTTTTTCCTTGTCTTCAGAAACTCTTTTCAACAGCCGGTTTAAAGCCTTTGACAGCCTGTCAAACTCATTGTCATGTTTTCCGTCTAAAAAAAAGAAGTCATCTTCCTCCCTGAACTCTTCAGCCCTTTTGACCATTCTTTGAACCGGCTTAACTGCAATATTTAATATAAGATAAAGTCCTGTTATTGTTAGCACAAACAGATTGATGACAGAATAAACGAATAGAACCTTTTGTGTGCGTCTTAAAACCTTATATATATCCTCAAGCTCCATAACAATACCGACTCCGGCTTCGGCATGGCCTTCTATAAGCAGGGGCGCCGAAACAACAAGGTAACGATTCTGCATCCAGAAAACTCCCCACGCTGTTCCCGTAAATCGTGTCATTTTTCTTGAAGATTCAATTGACTCTTCAACAATAATCCTAATCTCATCAGACATCGGGCAGTCCGGACTGGCGGGATACAGCATATTCGAATATCTGTCCTGTATTATAGCGCAGGAAAAGCCGGCCATATTCAGAATTACGTCAAGCTTGTCACTGTAATCAGGTTGCAGAATTAAAATGCCGGAATCGAGCTTTTTTATCAGATGTTTCTCTATGTCGTAAGCAAGAAGATATCCTTTTGAAATGGCGGATTGCACATAATCTCTTTGCGCTGTTATAACCATTATTATATCAACAAGAAGCATTGCAACAGCCAAAAGAATTGCAATTTTAATGGCGATATTGGTTTTTATCCCGTGAAAAGCCACCGTCAGATCCGCCGGTTTTAATGGTTTGAGAAAAATGTTTAACTGTGATTTATTATTACAATATAATCCCTATTTCTTGCAACAGCTAAACAGAATTGATCATGAATTAACAATGACGGCTTCGTAAAAAGCATTCTGCTGTGTTGCGCTTCATCTTTCGTCATTGCAGCGTACCAGTAAGTACGCTTCATTCCTCAAGATTCGAGCGCCTTGCATAATGAGCTTTTTTTTTGCCGTTTGAATTTCGACTTTTTACGGGTATATCA
Organism: Pseudomonadota bacterium; assembly: GCA_018819005.1. Taxonomy (GTDB): domain Bacteria; phylum Desulfobacterota; class Desulfobacteria; order Desulfobacterales; family RPRI01; genus RPRI01. The sequence goes on from JAHJQU010000222.1 coordinate 36,048, forward strand.
ACAATAGGAAGCGACTTGGAAAAATGTGTCAACCATAATGACAGGCTTACCAGTTATTCATGTATGAAACACGGAGTTTATATGTGTGAAGAGTGCATGCATTGCACCGATCCGACCATTTATTGCAAATTCCGCGAGTCCTGTCCGATATGGTATACGGAAAAAAACAACAAATCGGATGATAAAGTTTCAGGTTCTACTCCAGATTAGTCGGGATAAAGGAGTCCATGATTCGAAAATTCAGGGGTTCAAGTGTTTGTTTTCTGAAGTTCTGACAGTCTTTCTTCCACTGGAATTTTTTCCGCCTCAGGCGGATTGACCCCTTGACCCTATCTCTCATATTCCGGTAAGCTTCGCCATTTTATCTGCTATACCGTCAAATGCCATTGCGACAGGAGAATCAGGATGTTTATCAATCAGCGATAAACCCGCATCACCACATGATACAACCTTCTGATCAAACGGAATTTTACCGAGAAATTCTATACCCGTTTCCCTTGCCGTTTTTTCTCCCCCTCCGATGCCGAATAGATCGATAGTTTTATTGCAATGGGGGCAGATAAAACCGCTCATGTTTTCAATCAGTCCGAATATTTCCATTTTTACGATTTTGCAGAAACTGATTGACTTTCTGACATCCGCAAGAGAAACTTCCTGGGGTGTTGTGACAATAATTGCCCTTGCATCTTTTATAGTTTGCGCAACAGTCAAAGGCTCGTCACCTGTGCCCGGCGGGCAGTCTATAATCAGAAAATCAAGTTCACCCCAGTCAACATCGCCTATGAATTGCTTTATAGCGGAATATTTAATCGGTCCGCGCCATATAATCGCATCATCCTTATTCGGGGTGAGAGCTTCTATGGATACGGCGCTTAACCTATCGGAATATTTCATGGGAGCAAGTTTATGGTTCTTGCTCAAATCGATCGTCCCATTCAGACCAAGCATTCTCGGAACATCGGGACCGTGAAGATCTACATCCATCAATCCGACTTTAAATCCTTTGTTTGAAAGGGCTATGGCAAGATTCACGGAAGTGCTTGTCTTGCCGACTCCGCCTTTCCCACTCATAACAATAAACTTCCGTTTTATTTTTTTGAGAGATTCTTCAACCGAAGAATCCTGGGCGTCTTTTTTCATTTTCTGTTTTGCCGCGTCACAACCGGCACCGCTGTGTATGATTTCCATTAAACGATTCCTCCTTGAAGAATAGCTATATTCGTAAAAAATCCAGCCACTCCCTTGAAAACGGAAGTCCAGAACTATTTAAATAACTGGATAGCATATGTGCTTCACTACGTGCCCCGATTTCATATCCGGGGCAAAGTAACCCCTGCATACTTCATTGTCAAGTTATGACCGTAA
>JAHJQU010000025.1 GCA_018819005.1 Pseudomonadota bacterium
CTTCCAGTCCGGAAGATCTGCTTCTTTTTCAGGCTTAGGAGGAACTGAAGAAGCTTCAAAATGTACCATTAAAAAGCTATCCGATTGTTCAACAACATATGGAACCGATTCTCTCAGCTCAATTGCAATAACGGATGTGTTCTTCATTACCGGCTTCTGAACAGGCACAATTCTGTCAACTGCACTGTTGAACCTTGTGGTAATCAGAGGCCGTTTTCTTGAAGCGGAAATATTGGTATTCTTCAGCTGGAGGTGCAGTAATCTGTCCGAAACCTTTTTAATGTTGTATTCGACGGGTTTTGTAGTTCCAATGGATAATGTGGATTTCCCGTTCTCTTCACTCGAAAAGTCAATCTTATTAACCCATGCAGGTTTTACATATTTAGCAACCGGATTCCCCTTTGAAGAATCGGGGGCAGGTATTGGTTGAGGCGATGTAGGCCGAACCATGACTTCGGGCTGAGCATTTGTTTTTGCGCTAGCCAACTCCATAGAACCGATATTGATTAAAAGCCCGTCTGAAACCGGTACGGCTGAAAAAGCTTTAAGATATTCGTTTTTTGTATCTAAAACAACCCGAACTTTATCCGCATACGAGTTATAGCGGACTTTGCTCACCCATTCTGTTTCAGCAGATACCGATAGTTCTTTATTCTTCTCTGAACCTGTAATATTTAGAAGGTCAAAAACTATGCGCGCCGGAAGCTTATTTGATCTTTTAATTGTAAATGATTCAAAATTACTGATCTTACCGTCTGCCTTGATGCTCACAGCGATGCCATTATCTTTTTTCGCAAAATCTACCGATTCAAATTTTGTTGCCGTTTTTGGCGTAATTTCAGCAGTTGTTAAATCAGCCTTTTTTATTTCACTTTTTGTGTTTATACCGGTTATATCTGCCGGCTTCTGATCTTTTTGCTGGGCATAACTATCAGATGATCCCGTAAACAGTAAAATAAGAAAAGCAAGAAAAACGGCTGCCAAACAACTACCGAGCATTTTCATTTGGTTATAGTTCATATTATTCTTCTCCAAGAGGTTTCTGAAGTTTAAGTTCTCTTTCTTGGATAGTACTCTTTCCAACAATACTTTCAACCTCTTCTTCAATAATTATTCTATCCTTAAGTATCTTAACAACTCTTCCGGAATTAACTCCAAGATAAGTACCTTTTGCAACAATATATCCTTTGCCTGACGCTTCTTCAACAAGAGCTTTATTCCCGCTCGGAGCACGCATTACCGCCACTAGTTTTAGCTGACCTAAATCTATCATTTCCAGGGGAGTTCTGGGAATACGTCCTTTCTTTCCCTTTTCATCTCCTGCTAATGGTCCTTCTTCCCTAAACAGGGGAATAAATGGATCTATCCTTCCTTGAGGATTATAAACAGGTATTGTTTCAGATTCGATTTTAGCAATTTCAGCAGCAGAAACAGGCGCTGACGGTTGAAGGACCGGGGAAGAGGTTGTTTTTAACGTCTCTCCCTGTTTCCCTTTATCTGCAGGTACCGGGGATTGTACGGAAACTGTCGGCTTTTCTGTCCCGCTGCCGGTTTTAGCTGTTGAAACATCAGTTTTTACTTCTTTAACTTCTGTGCCCTGTTTTATAGGAACATTCACAGTGACCGGAACAGCAACCGGAGCTGTTTCACTCTTCTTTGCAACTATCTTTTTACTCACAGCAGCAGGTTTTGTTGGTGGCTCAGTTTTATCTCCGCATCCGTTTATTGACGAAAACAGACATACAAAACAAACTGCGATAATAAATTTAATTAGATGTTTATGCATGCTTACCAGGCTTTGTTACAGTTTTCTTTTTTGGTGGGGCTCCCTTTTTTTCTGATATTTCGGCATCCTTTGTGTCCAAAAACTTGTAAGTTACAGCAGTACATGTGGTAATAAGATCGTTATCCTTTTTTGACTTATCAACTCTCATTACAATATCTTGTATATTGACTATTCTTGGAAGCCGCGCCACTTTGTCAAAAAAAACGGCTACGTTATGGTACTTACCGGAAATTTGCATTGATACAGGAATTTCAGCGTAAAAACTTTTATTTCTTTCACTCCCGGGTTGGAAAAGGACAAATTCAAGTCCTGCTTCCTGGCCGGATAAGGATATGCTTTCCAGAAGAGATGGTATTTCTTTCGATTCAGGAAGGGCTTTCATAACTATCTTCAGCTGTATCTCGGCCTTATCAAATTCTTCTTTTAACTTCGGAAGTTCTTTCGCGGTCTTTTTTGCAGCAGCAAGTTTTTTATCCAAATCCGAATATTCAGAACTAAGCTTTTGATACTGTTGTATTTTGGGGAGAAAAACAAAATAAACGCAAGCAGCAACTATTACAACTATTATACCGCCGAAAAGAAGAAATCGTTTTATCTTCGAAAGCTTTTCAAGCTTTTCAAATACAGGGGCAAGCGATTTTGAAATGTCTGGTTTTTCCATTATTTCTTTGCCTCACTCTTTACTTCTTCTTTGGCATATTTTTTATTGCATGATATCTCAAAATTTTTGAGGCTTGCCTGCTTTACCATCTGTTTCTTTATAGTTTTTAAATTTACGGTTTCAAAAAGTTTCGAACCTTCAAGGCGGGTCATGAAATCAGCTACAGTCTGACTATCGACTGCTACACCAGAAATATTGACTGTCTTTCCTGTTGTATCAAAACTGAGAAACCACATTCTGTTAGGAACAACTATATTTGTCATTGTATCCATAAGCCGAACCGGCTCATAGCGATTTGTCTCTAACTCCTTAATAACCTTCAACTTGGTTTTAAGAACTTCAAGCTTTCCCTTAATTTCCGCAATTTCCTTATTAATTTTTTCATATTTGGCTATTTCGGTTTTTATGCTTTTTACTTTATTAGTAACCTCTTCAACCTGGCTGTTTAATCTTATGTTGATATAGAACATCAATATAATGACCAGGAACAAAGAAGAAAGCAATACCGATAACTGGCGTCGAACATTCTCTTTTTTTCTTGCCGTTCGAAAAGGCAGAAGATTAATTCGTATCATTTATCATCAACCCTTCTTAATGCCAAGCCCATGCATATAGCGGCTTGCGGTGCAATTTTTTCCAGGTATGAAGAATCAAAGTTCTCACCCACATCCAGCTTATTAAACGGATTAATGATTTCCACTTCAGCAGAAGTCTCTGAAGCCAGTAGTTGCCGAAATTCCTTTATATTGGCACCTCCGCCGCTTAATACAATTTTTGTTATAGTATCTTCAGGGTATGTAGAATAAAAAAAGTCAAGGGCCCGCCTTATCTCGGCGCACCAATCTGAAACAACAGAGGATTCTATTTCTATTAAATCTTCTGAAGATATTTTGTTATTCTGACTTCCAAATTTAATTTGTTCTGATTCTTCTAAAGTACATCCTGACAGAGAAACAATTTTCTGATTTATTTGTCCGCAACCCAAAGAGACATCCCGCATGAATAAAGATGAAAGGCCCTTTAAGATATTCAATGATGTCTTGCTGGCTCCTATGTCTATCAAGGCTATGTTTTCATCTTTTGTATCATAATTGAACTCAAAAATATTTTGTAATGCAAACGCTTCAACATCAATAATACATGGATTAAGTCCGGCCAACTGAACAAGGTTGATATATTCAGTTATCATTTCCTTTTTTGCTGCTACAAGGAAAACGCTCATCTGATTCGGGTTGTTCTCGTTTTCTCCCAGAATCTGGAAGTCTAGATTGACATCGCTGATATCAAAAGGAATATATTGCTCAGCTTCTAACTTAATGGTCTCCTGAAGCTTTTTTTCATCCATAGTCTGAACGTTTATTTTCTTTACAATAACAGAAAAACCTCCTATCGACACAGCAACCTTTTGTTCCTTGAGTTTGTTTTTCTTGAAAAGCTGCCGGATATATTCTGCAACAGCTTCATGATCATTTATTGCGCCATCTTCAATTATCCCTGGAGGAATATCGATCATCCCAAATTTCTTTAGGAGACGACCCTTTTTCGTTTCAACTATCTCTCCTACTTTCAGGCTTCTCGATCCTATATCCAGGCCGATAAGATGATTTTTACTTCCGAATGCCATAAGATACGCTCAATCACTAAATATTTTGTCTTTGTCAGAAAGATTAAAGCCTAGTGCAAGAATAATCTTTCGTTTTGTCTCCATGCGACAAGGCATACCCTCTTCAATACGTGAAATGGTAATTGGAGACACATTTGCCTCTCTAGCAAGTTCGGCCTTGCTCATCATGAGTGATTCTCTGGTTTTTTTTAAGGAATTCTTTGCCATAAGCGAACATCCTGCAGAATAATAAACAGTTGATGAATTTTTTTGCACATATTACACCTTATTTAGTATATGTCAAGCAATATTTGCATAATTTATATATAATTATGTATATATACATCATGTGGTGGCTTTAGCTATTATATTTACAATAGGTTGTGTAATAAAAAACTTTCTTCCATCTTTTTTTCTTGCATCCTGATACTCTCAAATTTTTTATTTTGTTAATATATTCGCGGAAGAAATATTTATATTTACCTTAAATATAAGGTATTCGGATTTCTATTTTTCAGACAAATTTTCAGGCGAATAAATAACTACAATACTCCTTTGTCATGCTCTCTAAAAAGGGAATAGCTGTTACTGCTTTGCCCAATAACAACGATGCCATAGTTTTCTTTCATAGCAAAATTTCATAAATTCAGTATATTTTTCTTACTACCTGTTCGCAGCCATTTTTTTGTTGACTCCTATATTCTGTTATTTTAGCATGTTAATGTTTTCTTGCGTGAAGGCCTTTGAGTAACGTCCAATCAATGGGGGGCAGATGCCGGATAAGAAAATTGTTTTGCCGAAAAAGGTTCTTGAAATAATTGAACCGGGAATGAGCATCTTCATAGGGACAGGTGCCGCTGAACCAAGAACGCTCGTAAAGCACCTGATGGCATCCAGCGCTCCAAATCTGGAAGATCTCGAGCTGGTCCAGCTTGTAAGCCTCGGTGACACGGTTTCGATTAAAGAGCTTTATTCTCAAAAATTCCGCCTTAAGACCTTTTATTCCGGATGGGCGGCAAGGGAAGCGATCACTGCCGGAAGGGTTGATTTGATTCCCTGCCGTTTTTCTAAAATTCCCCGCCTTATTAAAACAGGACGCGTCCGCATTGATGTCGCCTTTGTTCAGGTTTCGCCTCCGGACAAATCAGGATACTGCAGTCTTGGAATAGCTATAGATGTTGCTCGTGACGCAATGGAAAAAGCATCTGTTGTTGTCGGAGAAATAAACACAAAAATTCCCGAAACGTTTGGGGATACCTACATACATGTTTCTGATTTCGACTTTATGGTTCATTCAACGGATGAACCCATATATTTTACCCGCTGGCATGATGACACGGTATTTGACAAGGTCGCTGCCAATGTTGCGTCGGTTATTGAAAACGGAAGCTGCATATCTTTCTCAATCGGGCCGCTGTTTGAAGCTTTAAGCCGTCATCTTTCCAACAAACGCAATCTTGGAATACATTCTCCTTTTTTCACAGACGCCCTCATGGACCTTATGAAAAGCGGGGCCGTCACAAACAGGAACAAGGAGATCTGGCAGGGAAAGTCTCTTACTTCTTATGCTCTCGGAACTCCGGAGCTTTTGGCGTGGCTGAACCGAAACCCTCTTGTAGAATTTCAGAGTATAGACAAGGTGTTTGATCCGGTTAAAATCGGAAGCAATCCCAAGTTTATTGCCGTTTTTCAGGCAAGAAAAGTTGATTTGTCCGGCCTTATCGCTCTCAATGTCGGTAAAGGAACCGTTGCTGCCGGTCCGGGAGAAGCCATGGATTTTTTTACAGGCGCTGAAATATCACAAGGCGGTCGTAATATTTTTGCTCTTCCAAGCCGAAACCGGAAAGGAGAACCGAACATCAGGATTTCGGTTGGGAGTCTGCATAACAGATTCAGCCTCAGGGAATCCGTAGATCTTGTTGTTACCGAATACGGAGCAGCTCATCTGAACGGCCTGACTGTGCGTGAAAGAGCCCAGGCTCTGATTGATATAGCTCATCCTGCTGACCGCCCTAAGCTCGTCGAGCAGGCAAAGCAGGAAAGGATTCTATATCACGACCAGATTTTTCTGCCTGAATGCGGGAATCTCTATCCTGCCGGGATTAGTAATGAACATACTTTTAAAGATGGTATTACAGTCAGATTCAGAGCCATTAAGCCGTCCGATGAAGAAGAGATGCGCCGGCTCTTCTATCGTTTTTCCGACGAAGCCGTCTATTACAGATATTTCTCTACAGTTAAAACAATGCCGCATTCCAGAATGCAGGAGTATGTGAATGTCGATTTCAGCCGGACGATGTCTGTTGTCGGAGTAATTGAAGAACAAGGCCACGAACAAATTATAGCAGAAGCAAGATATATAAAAAACCGGCAGAATCTATTTGCAGAAGTTGCCTTTATCGTTGATGAAAAATATCAGCGCATCGGAATAGCAACATATATGTATCAAACGCTGATAAACCTTGCTAAAGAAGAAGGATTGCAGGGATTCACAGCGGATGTTCTCTCTTCAAACATCGAAATGATGAAAGTTTTCTCAAAAGGCGGACACAGAACCTCTGCCAACCTGGAAAACGGATTATACGAAGTAATAATACATTTTAAGATCTAACCGGAGATCTTCAATACTGATTAATGACAGACAAATAAACCAGCGAATGCATAAATTTATTGATCGTCGCATAAGGATTATATTAACGACCGCAATTACGTTTTTACTTATTACAGGATGCACATCAAGCTATAAGAAAGGACCGGATCTTACAGAGAAGTATAGAATTGATGTGGAACGGATGCTTCGGGAAGAAGTGAAATTGTGGACAGATACTCCTCACCGCATGGGAGGAGCAAGTTCATCCGGAATCGATTGTTCGGGATTCGTCATGAGCGTGTACGGCAAACTTTTCAAAATCACACTTCCCCGCGATACGGAAAACCAGGTTGCCGTCGGTGTTTCTATTGATAAAAATGAGCTTAAATCAGGTGACCTTGTTTTCTTCAGGCCGCCCAAAATAAAAAGGCATGTTGGAATATATCTTAGTAACGGTGAATTTGCCCATACATCGAGTCGGAAAGGAGTTACAATTTCAAGAATTGATGATCCTTACTGGAATAAATCCTACTGGACATCCCGGCGTATTCTACCATGATTCATATCACAGACCAGATATCGATCCGCGAAGATGAAATCAAAGAGGAATTTATTCTCTCTTCGGGCCCGGGTGGTCAGAATGTCAATAAAGTGGCATCGGCAGTTCGGCTTCGTTTCGACATAAAAAACTCCCTTTCTCTTCCGGATGAAGTAGGCATGCGGCTCAAACTTATAGGAGGAAAAAGGGTTTCATCGGAAGGTGTTTTAATTATAACCGCCCGCAGATTCAGGGATCAGAACAAAAACCGGAAAGATGCCTTAAGCCGCCTTGTGGAAATGATACGCAAAGCCTCTGAAGAGGAGAAACCGCGCATTAAAACAAGACCATCCTGTAAAGCGAGAATTAAACGCCTTGAAGCAAAGCGACATCGCAGCGGGATAAAAAAAATAAGAAGGCCTGCATTACTCACGGAAGAATAATCCATCAGAATACGAAATCGGCAACAACAATGCTCTCACACAGCTCTTTTATTGTTTTCAGTACTTCCTGATGCCTGGGGTGTATCTGGTATCTTTTCAGAGATTCCGTGTCTTCGAAAACGGATATAAGTGCAAAATCATATGATCTTTCCGACCGGACAACATCTCGCCCGAATTCGTAACTCTTAATTTCGGGAATCTCTCCGGGAAGAGTCCCCAGTTTATTTTCAATTTCGACGATGCCTTCCGCCTGCGCGTCCTTTTTGAATTTCAACAATACGATATGCTTTATCATAATATTTATTTCTCCGGAATTATCTAATGTAAACCCTCTTGACCCGCTCCGTCAGGGATGAAACAACCTCATAATTTATGGTTCCAAGCAGAGATGCAATTTCATCCGCTTTAATCTCGGAGTCTTTCTGTTTTCCTAAAATTACTACCTCGTCTCCTTGTTTTACACCGCCGGTATTACCGACATCAAGCATAGTGAGATCCATGCATATGCGGCCGACTATCGGCATTTTTTCTCCGCAGACAAGCATGTATCCGCGTGAAGAAAGAAGGCGGTTATATCCGTCCGCATATCCCACCGGAACCGTTGCAATAGTTGTCGGCTTTTTTGTTTCATATGTAGCTCCATAGCTGACTTTAAAACCGGCAGGAACATCTTTAAGATGAACGATCATGGATTTAACAGTCATTGCAGGTATAAGAGATGCTTCCTCTTTTTTGACTTCTTCTGACGGATACAGGCCATACATTGCTATACCTGCCCGAACCATATCAAGATGCGTTTCCGGCATATCAATTATTCCGGCGCTGTTTGCCGCATGCTTTACTCCAAATTCAATGCCTTTACCCTTGAGACTGTTTATAAATTCCATAAATATCTCAAACTGTCTTCTTGAAAAAGATTTGTCGAGATTGTCGGCCATGGAAAAGTGGGTGAATATGCCTTCCGGTTCAAGCCCGGGAAGCCGGATAATAGATTCAACTTCTTTCATTGCATAGTCTTGCCGGCCATTCCAATTTTCGTATTCTCCGGAGCGGCCAACCAAGATCCCAAGTCTGCCCATCCCCGTATCTATCTTGACGTGAACTTTGACTTTCTTTTTATGCGATACGGCAAAAGAAGAGAGGCTTTCCGCAGCCTGGCGGGAAAAGAGAGTTTGAATAATATCGTAATTTAGAATATCTTCATAACAAAACGTTGGCGTATGACCTAAAACCAAAATGGGCGCATCAATTCCTTCATTTCTCAATAGAATTGCTTCATGTATCCTTGCAACACCAAGCATCTCAGCACTATTATCAAGAGCACAACGCGCGACCTCAACAGAACCGTGTCCGTATCCATTGGCCTTAACAACAGCCATCAGACGCGAATTGCTGTTTGTAATTCGCCGTAATTCACATACATTATGGGCAATAGCCTTAAGATCAACTTCAGCCCAGAGAATTTCTTCTGCCAATTAAACCTCACATTAATTGAAAATCAACGCAGCAAGCTGTTCGGAATCTTTCCGGCATTGATGCAAGGTTGTGCTGATACATCCTGCCGACAGTTTGTTTAGATTGAGATTGATTTGTTATATCAGTTCTATTGCGCAGGCCATCGAGACTCCGCCTCCTCCGCAAAGAGTCGCAAGACCGAGGGTTTTCCCTTTTTTCCTCATCGCATGAATCAATGTAACAATAATTCGTGCGCCTGTAGCGCCAACCGGATGACCAAGTCCGATACCCGAACCGTTTACATTTGTAATCTCTCTGTTTAAACCAAGCTCTCTTTCACACGCTATATACTGTGCGGCAAAAGCTTCGTTAACTTCTATCAGCTCGAAATCTTCGATCTTTAGTCCGCTCATCTTGATCATATTTCTTACGGCAGGCACAGGAGAAAGCCCCATTACCGAAGGATGGCACCCTCCTCTTCCCGTTGCCTTGATCCTTGCAAGCGGTTTGAGTCCGAGTTCTTTCGCTTTTTCGGCAGACATGATTATTAATCCCGCCGAACCGTCATTAATTCCACTTGAATTTCCAGCTGTAACTTTCCCTGTCTTCGGGATAAATGCGGGGGGAAGCTTCTGGAGTTGTTCCATTGTCAGGCCAGGCCGGAAATGCTCGTCTTTATCAAAAATTAAAGCTTCCTTCTTCTTTCCCGGTATTTCGACCGGAACTATCTCTTCCCTGAAAGAGCCGTCTTTTGTGGCTCTTTCGGCCTCATTCTGGCTTCTCAATGCAACCTCGTCCATCTCCTGCCTGCTTATATTCATATGCTGCGCGATGAATTCGGCCGTATGTCCCATAATATAAGGTTTCCCCTTGAAAAGGCTTAAGGGCGCTTCATCTGCATTCACCGGACCGTCTTCCGGATGAGGGATAATGTGAGATCCGCAATAAAGAGCATGTATCATGGCGTCAACAAAGACCTGATCCTGAAGGCGGCATCCCCATCTAGCGCCCGGCACAGTGTATGGAACACCCGACATGTGCTCAACCCCGCCCGCAAGTATGACATCCGCCATGCCTGCCTGAATCATTGCCATTCCTGAGATAACGGCTTCCATTCCGGAAATACATACCCGGTTGATCGTTGCAGCGGTTGTTGTATCGGGTATTCCGGCCAAAAGGGCGCTTACCCGTGCAACGTTGAGTGCGTCGGCAGGTTCCATGCAGCATCCGTAACGGACATCATCTATTAAAACCGGATCGATGCCGGCTCTTTTTACAGCCTCTTTCATTGTAACACTTCCAATAACAGCGGCATTGCTGTCCCGCAGAGTTCCGCCGAAGGCCCCGATAGCTGTCCGGCATCCGGAAACAATAACAACATCTTTCATTTTATCTCCTTTATTCATGGACTCGTAAAAAGTCATATGCGAACGGATTTGAGATTTTTGGGAAACAGATTTTTAAAGAACTGAGCGTTAAAAATCATCCGCCTAGGCGGATAATTTAGCGAAGTGATTAAAAATCCCCAAAAAGCTCATTAAGTAAGCATATTTCGACTTTTTTCGAGTCCATCTTGATTAACGGCTTATAAAAAACCCGACATTAACTACAAAAATTATGAATCGTTATTAAAGCAAAGGATTTTTGCCCCGCTCCATAGCTATTCGCATATATGTTTCCGCACCGGATTCAGGCGGGACATACTGTTCGCTTTCAGGCTTCTTTACAAGCTTGAGAGCATCTGTCGGGCAGGTTGTAACGCAGAGCCCGCAGCCTATGCAACGGTCAAGGTTTATCTCTGCCTTTTCATCAACAATAGTAATAGCCTCCATCTGGCAGCGATCAAGACAAGTTTCACATCCTGTGCAGTCGTCTTCATCAACAACAGAATAATAATTGCTTTGTACTGCCGCTGAAGGAACCGGCTGCATCTTGAGAGCTCTGAGCATTCCGCAGCAATCACCACAGCAACTGCACATTCCGCCCACTTTTTTTGAATTAAATGGTTGCATTACCAGCCCTGCTTCTTCATTTTTTCTTAAAATTTCCTTAGCCTCTTCCACACTGATATACCGGCCCATTTTGTTTTCAACATAATAATGGGCGTGAGATCCAAATAAAAAGCAGGCTTCTACGGGCTTATCACAGCCCTTGTCAATATGCTTGGTCATTGTTCTACAGATGCACGGCGCAATTGCTATTGTCTTCTGGCTTTCAATAATCTGCATGGCGTCTTCATACGGAGCAACCGGCCAGTTTGCGACTATCTCCCGGTTGATCGGTATCGATCGCAACATGGGGGTTTTAGAAGCCTGCATTGATTTTCCGAAAGCAGAATCAATATAATCATCCATATCGGCTGCAAGCTCCTTATTCATTGTTCCAAGCTGAAACTCGTAAATCCCTATAACATAAGGAACGGCACAATATCGTGCCCCGTCATCTTTTCTGTGCCTGAAAAGAAGCCCTTTTTTCGCCATCTTTTCCATTCTATCTGAGGTTTCAGAAGGGTCAAGCCCAAGTTTTTTTGCCACATCTTCCGGTTTTTCAAGTAAAGGAGAGAGTTTTGAAAATAATTCGGCTTCATCTTCGGTAAAGAGTCTTTTCAATATTCTTATTTCCACCTTGCTCTCTGTTTCAGGAAAGCCTATAGCAAGATCATCCAGACGCATTCTTAATTTTTCATAAACATTTTCCATCAAAACAACCTCCTGTTCTTTTTGATATGTTATCTGCCGCAAAATTATCAGTCATTAGCCTGAAAAATCATACTTTAAAAAAAGTTTCATCAAACTCGGGTTTACCGTCATATCGGCTCATAAAGAAGCCGGGAAGCTGATCTATGTTTTCAAATAAAGCCGGATCAACCATGACACCTGCCTTATGGAGCGCCTTCACAATCGATTCGGGGTTGGGGGGGCAGCCCTTGATTGGTATCATTTCCCTGATATCAGGATTATTCTTATTGGCCTGGTACATGCATTTTCCCAGAAGAATC
>JAHJQU010000223.1 GCA_018819005.1 Pseudomonadota bacterium
TCTCCTTCTATGACATCTGAAACAAGAACGCCCTTCCCATCTTTAATTCCCAGATACTCGGCAAGGTCAGACGGAACATCCTGAATTGTAACGCCAAGCCACCCCCTTGTAACGTCACCATGTTTTTTCAGCTGGTCAACTATTCCTTTACCAAGGTTTATTGGGATCGCAAATCCGATTCCCTGTCCTCCGGCAATGATGATTGTATTTATTCCAACAACCTCACCGTTCATATTTACGAGAGGACCGCCACTGTTTCCAGGGTTTATTGAAGCATCGGTCTGTATAAAATCATCATAAGGGCCTGAACCTATCACCCGCCCTTTAGCGCTGACAATGCCGGCCGTTATTGTCTGTTCCAACCCGAAAGGGCTGCCTATTGCAAGTACCCACTGGCCGACTTTTAAGGCATCCGAATCTCCTATTCTGGCAACAGGAAGACTATTCCCCGAATTTATTTTAATAAGGGCGAGATCTGTCTTTTCATCACGACCCACAATTTCCGCGTCAAATTCTTTCTGGTCTTTTAATATAACCTTTATCTTATCGGCGTTTTCTATAACATGATTATTCGTTACGATATAACCATCTTTTTCAATTATGAAACCTGAACCAAGGCTTCGCTGTTTAAATTGTCTTTGCGGGTTCTGATTGAAGAATTTATTGAAAAAATCGCCCGTTGGATCATCTTCTCCGAATGGTCCTTTATTGAAATTGCGGAAAACGTTGCCCGATTTCGCAGTTTTAACAGTCCGGATATTTACAACAGCGGGACCCACCATTTCGGCAAGTGTGCTGAAGCTTTCAGGTACAAACCGTGTTGCTTCGAATGTTTTTGTTTCGTCAACCAAAGCCGTTGAGCTTCCCTTGACTTTGTCCGTGTCACTTTTTTTTGTCTTGTCATCGGAAACAGAATTGAAGCATGAAACTGCAACTATCGCCGTTGCAATGAATATGACGGCAAAAACGGCTTTGCGGCGTAAAATCAAATTAACGAATTTGTTTATCCACATGTATTCCTCCTTCACTTCATTTCCTTCACATATATTATTCTTAAATCATAAAGAATATTTTTCAGCATAACATCTTCATCTTTTGATAAATTTCCGCGTGTTTTTTCTTCAAGCAGACACAGGATATCAATAGTCTGTTTGGCAAGAGCAGAATTTTTCTCTTTTTGACCCGTAGCAGGATTTTCAAGAACACCGAGATTAAAGAGTGCGGATGCATTCAGAGACATAATAAAGGTTGGAAAATTTATTTCCGGCAAACAGGCTTCCGCCTCCTTATCATCCGGAGCATACTCTTTTTTTGGCTCTTTTGCCTCCGGTTCATCCGCCTTCTCTTCCTTTAATTTATCTTCCGCTTTTTCGGTTTTATCCAGATTCTCTTGAGAAAAAATCCTCCGGTCTTTTATTATAAAATCTTTTTTTTCTTCCGGCATAGTTATTCTCCTCTAATGTTCATGGTCACAGGTTCGTGATTTGTGGGTCGTGAATCGTTGTTCGAAGATCGTCCGCCTCACACTTTTTCACTTTGTGCCTGGTGTGATCATTTTGAATTTTGCACTTCGAAGTCCGATATTTGATGTTCGGCCCCTCGACCCCTTGAATCCTCGAATCCTTTTTATTCCCTATTCATCACAGCTCGAGAGGTATAACGCTTTTTACCATAGGAAGCGCTCTCAATTCCTCAACAACAGGTTCCGGTATCGGCGAATCGGTCTTAAGCAAAATAATGTTTCTTGCGCCCTCTTCTTCCTGCCCGACCTGCATCCTCCCGATATTGATATTGTTTTTGCCAAGAGTTGTTCCGATGCTCCCTATTGCGCCCGGTTTATCAAGATTGTGAATAAGGGCAAGATGTCCGCTTGGATGCATCTCGAGCCTGAAGTTATTTATTCTGACAATTCTTTGATCCTTTTTCCCGAAAATCGTCCCGGCAATCGTAGTTGTTTTATCAGGAGTAATACCCTTGACAGTAATAAGGTTTATAAAATCTTCGGATTCCTCGCTTGCAGTCTCTATTACTTTTATTCCTCTTTCCTTAGCGATGAAATTGGCGTTAACAAAATTGACATCATCCTTGACAACATGTATAAGGAGGCCTCTTAATAAAGCCGTTGAAACCGGCGACATATCGAGTCCATCAAAATCACCCGTGTACTCGATAACAATCTCTTTGATGGGACCGGTTGAAAGCTGAGTCATAAGGCTGCCCATTTTGTCGGCAAGCGATAAAAAAGGGCCGATTTTTTTCAAAAGTTCGCCGGTAACCGAAGGAACATTAACGGCATTGATAATGGTACCGTTCTTTAAATATTCAATGATCTGGCCGGTAACTGCAGTAGCGACATTAGCCTGTGCTTCCTGGGTTGAAGCTCCGAGATGGGGCGTACAAATTACCTTGTCCAGCTCAAAGAGAGGAGAATTTCCCGGCGGCTCTTTCTCAAAAACATCCAGAGCGGCACCTGCGACTTTACCCGATTTCAAGGCATCATAAAGATCGGCCTCATTAACAATTCCGCCACGGGCACAGTTGATTATCATGACGCCTTTTTTCATTTTGTCAAAAGCATCTTTGTTGAGTACGCTAATAGTATCTTTTAGTTTTGGCACATGGACTGTAATGTAATCGGATCTGCGGTATAATTCATCGAGCGTAACGCCTGTATATCCTGCTTTTTCTAATCGCTCGATAGTTACATAAGGATCGTAAATAATAACCTGCATCTTCAGGCCGCGCGCGCGGTCAGCTACTATGGAACCAATTTTTCCGAAACCGATAATTCCCACAATTTTATTATACAGCTCACGCCCTTCAAGGTTTTTCTTTTCCCACTTTCCTGCCTTTAGGGAAGCTGTCCCCCAGGGGATGTTTCTTGTCAGTGACATCATCATGGCAATAGCATGCTCAGCGGTTGTAATAACATTTCCTCCAGGAGTATTCATGACAATCACTCCATGCTTGGTAGCCGCCGGAATATCGACATTATCAAGGCCTATCCCGGCACGCCCGACAATCTTAAGACGCTTTGCAGCATCCAAAAGATCCGAAGTCACCTTTGTTGCACTTCTTATTACAAGAGCATCTTACTCCCCGATGATGCTCTTCTGCTCTTCAGGAGATAAACCGGTTTTAACATCAACTTCAATTCCATCTTCCTCCTGAAACATCTTGACACCGCTCGAATCCAGATTATCACTTACAAGCACTTTCATGATTTTCCCCTTATCAATTTTATAAAAAGATACTGAACTGCAATTTAACAAATATTCCCAATTTTAACAATTTTTTTTATGGTGGAATATAAGATAATGGGTAAAGATTGTCAAATTGTCGTAAAACAAGTGTCATATGTTCCGCCTCGGGCTGTTTGAACCACCCGAACCCTTGACCCCTTGAATCCTCGAATCCTTTGTCATTACCCTTTACGCCTCACGCCTTACGATTTTTTATCATATAATGCCCTGTTTTATCAAAAATATCTTTATATCTTCCCAGAAAGATCCGGATCAGGGGGGCAATCATTGTGCCCGCAGTCATAGGCAACCATAGTAGCTCTTCGCGCTGCTTTTGAAAGAGCAACTCCATGGCTGAATGGTATGATTTCATCGTTCCTGCCATGGATAACAAGAACCGGCCCATCATATGAGGCAATTACCTTAAGATTGTCAAACGGATCCCGCATCAGGAAACCTGGAACAAAATATTTTGGTGCAAAAGATCTGGCACTTGTAAATGTGGACATAACTATAAGTGCTGAGGAAGGGCGTTTTTTTGAAAGTGCACAGACCGCTCCTCCTCCTATTGACCGTCCGAGAAGAATTATACGGGATGGGTCAACTCCATTTTTTGCCGCAATATAATCATAAGCCGAGACAAACGCATCGGTAATGCTCTTTTGCGATGGAGAACCTTTCGAACGACCGTAACCCGGATATTCAACAAGCATCACGCCCACGCCCAGTTTCGTAAAACCCCTTAATTCTTCGGGCCAGAAATCTATTAATTCTCCGTTCCCGTGGGCGAATATAACCGCAGGAGCCGGGTTGCCTGCCGAACCTGAAACAGGAGGCATATACCAGACCTCAATTTTTCCCGAATCAGTTTCAATAAAATTTCTTTCAATGTCTGAAATTTTTTGTGTTTGCAACGGAGGAGTTTCTATCATGAAGCGCGGGAAAAGGACATGCCTCTGCATGAAAAAAAGAAAACCGCAGTACGCGGAATATAATAAAATAACCGTTAACGCCAATTTGAAAAACATATTCACCAAAGAATCTCTTTATCGTTTCGCTTGATTTTGATACATTATAATTGCTTTTCAACCCGAAATCCATAATTATTTATCTTAACTTAAAGGAGGAAATTCGGAATAAACAACCTCACATCGGGAAAAGTAGCAAAAGCGCTTAACTCCGGAGGGCAGATAAGTCCTCCTTTCGGAACCTTTTTTGCTTTAAATATGCTTGTCGGAACAGAAGAGATTGACTTAACAAAAAGACCGGTTGGGATACGGGCTTTTTAATGATTACATTGTTTTATCCTTATAATCGCACAATTTCGTCACCGGGCAATCGTTACAAAGGGGCTTTCTCGCCCTGCAGATTTCCCTTCCGAAGTAGATAAGATGGAGACAGAAGTCATTCCACTCTTTTTCTGGTATTATTTTCATAAGATCAAATTCTATTTTAACAGGATCTTTATTATCCGATAAATTCAACCGCTGCGCGATTCTTGAGACATGGGTGTCAACTACAATTCCGGGAATACCGAATGCTGCGCCGAGAACAACATTTGCCGTCTTTCGCCCTACACCCGGAAGTTTTGTCAGATCCTCCAGATTCTTTGGGACTCTCCCTTCATAATTTTCAACAATAGACCTTGAGCAGTTCTGAATATTTTTTGCCTTGTTTCGGAAATATCCTGTAGATTTGATAAGTTTCTCTATTATTTCGACAGGAGCCGTTGCAAAATCATGAGGAGTTTTAAGTTTCCTAAAAAGATTATCTGTAACTTTATTTACCTGCTTGTCGGTACATTGCGCTGAAAGGATTGTTGCAACAAGCAGCTCAAAAGGATTATTATATTCAAGCTGAGTCTTGACATCGGTATATCTCGTTCGTAATATTTTCCTGATTTTTTCTGTACGGGCCGAAGTTTTCATAGTAGTTTGTTGCTCCTTATCGGTCGGGACTTCCCTTTGTCCCGCCGCTTGCAGTTTAATGGAGATTTTTTTGAAATCAATTGATTTAATAAAGCCGTATTTTACCGAAAACCGCTATGCAATAGCAACAGGACTTTTATGCCTTATCGCAGTCGATTTTCTTCAGCTCATCATTCCGCGCATAATAAAAAAGGCCGTTGATGACATTACGGCTTTTCAAGCCGATACAAAAAAGCTTGTCATTTACTCCCTTTACATTATCATCATTGCCTTATTAATGGCTTTTTTCAGATATTTATGGCGGAAATACCTCATTGGCACTTCAAGAGTCGTGGAAGAAGGATTAAGAAACAGGCTTTTTTCTCACATCCAGACCCTCTCTTCATCATATTTCGACAAGACGAAGACAGGCGATCTTATGGCCCACGCCACAAATGACATACAGCATGTCAGGATGGCAATTGGAATGGGAATCGTGGCCTTAACAGATGCGGTTATCCTTGGATCAGCAGCCATCGGTTTCATGGCATACATCAATACAACTCTAACATTATTTGCCATAATTCCCATGCCTCTTATTATTTTCGGGGCCCGGTTTTTCAGCAAAAAAATGCACCGTTTATACAGGGCTTCCCAAGAATCCTTTTCTGAACTGACCGAAGCTGTCCGCGAACAGTTTGCAGGAATTCAGGTGATCAAGGCCTATGCGAGAGAAAATGAAGAGAGTATTCTTATTGATAAAAAATCCGGAAACTACTTAAACAAAAATATGAAGCTCGTTAAAGTCACCGGAGTTTTTTTCCCGATGATGCTTCTTTTTTCAAATATAAGCCTTGCCATTGTTCTTTATCTTGGAGGAAGACAGACAATATATTCAACCATCACGCCCGGTGATTTAGTTGCATTCATAAGTTATCTCGGCCTGATTACATGGCCTATGATGTCAATGGGCTGGGTCACCAATCTGATACAGCGCGGGAAAGCATCTCTTGACAGGATCAACATGATTTTGGAGACCGCTCCTGAAATTCAAGATAAAAGTGATGCAAGCTTTATTAAGGTGAAAGACGGTAAAGTATGCTTTGAAAATGTGGAATTCTCTTACAATAACGGTGCGTCTCCGGTGCTGACCGGTATTAACATCTGCATTGAGAAGGGCACAATCACGGGAATAGCAGGGCCGCCCGGCGGTGGGAAAACGACTCTTCTGGGCCTTATCCCGAGACTTTATGATGTTTCAGAAGGGAGAATATTGATTGAAGATGAAGATATCCGCAATGTCAGGCTTTCAGATTTAAGGGCAAGGATATCTTTCACTCCCCAGGAACCTTTTCTGTTCTCAGGGACAATTCGCGATAATATAACTTTCGGAAGAACCGACATAAAGAATTCAGACCTGGAACGCTCGATAGAACAGGCCTCTCTTTCCGGAACAATAAAAGCTTTTCCGAAAGGAGTTGATACGATTGTGGGAGAAAGAGGCGTTATCCTTTCCGGGGGACAGAAACAGCGTATTGCCCTTGCAAGGGCTTTTCTATCCGATACGCCGATACTCATTCTTGATGACCCGGTAAGCCAGGTGGATGTGGAAACGGGTTCGGAAATAATTAATAACATCAGAGCGATGTCAGCCGAAAAGTCGGTAATTATCGTGTCACACCGCCTCTCTGCCCTTTGTTTTGCCGGTCAGATACTTGTACTGGACAAGGGAAGAATCACAGAATTCGGAAGCCATGAGGAACTTATGGCTCTGAACAGATATTACGCAAAAACATTCAAAATGCAGGAAATCGAAGAGGAAATGAATGCGCTTTGATTACGGATATGAAGAAGAGAAGCTCGGAAAACAGTATGATCTGAATCTGTTAAAGAAGCTTTACCAGTTCGGAAAGCCTTACAGCCTCCTTTTTTTCTCTTCGGTTGTTATTGTAATATTAATCACACTCCTTGATCTCTCCATCCCCTATGTCACGAAGATTGCAATTGACCGATATATTGTGCCGCGTTCCGTGTACCACAGGGAGAATGCACCGGCTCAGGAAAACACAGGATATTACCGGGCTGATTTAAGTAACCCTGCCGTCCGGAAAACTCTTGAAAAGCACAGAATACGATTTAAAACCGAAGGCTCTTTTGCCCTCGTCCCTCTTGACGAGCTTTCAAAAATGGAGAAGCCGGAAATTTACATTTTAAGAGAACAGGATTTCAAAGGTGTCGGCCTTGCCGCGGCTGTATTGCTTGCCATAGTTATTTTGGGTTTTTGCCTGAATTTTCTTGATACAATGCTGATGAAGTACGCAGGACAGATGATTATGCATGATCTGAGGATGCGCCTTTTTACACATATACAATCTCTTCCGGCCGCTTTTTTCTCCCACAACCCGACGGGGAGACTTGTAACAAGGGTTACAAGTGATGTTCAGAATATGGATGAATTTTTCACTTCCGTCATAGCAGTTATTTTCAAGGACATTTTTCTGCTTGCGGGAATTATGATTGTACTTCTCGGCATCAACTGGAAGCTTGCCCTTGTTTCTTTTACAGTGCTTCCTTTCGTCCTTTTTATATCATTCCGGTTTTCGGGCCGGGCAAGAGACGCGTTCAGGACGCTCAGGATAAAAGTTGCGGAAATAAACTCAAAAATCTCTGAAACCATAGGCGGTATCAGGGTCATTCAGCTTTTTTTGCAGGAAAAGGAAAATGTCAGAAGCTTTAAAAAGTTAAACCATGAAAACTATATTGCCGGCATGAAACAGATACAGGTTCTCGCAGTTTTTATGCCTCTGATTGAACTCCTTGGATCAGTCTCGGTTGCACTTGTAATATTTTACGGCGGAAGCAGCGTTCTTTCTGAAAAAGTAACTATTGGCGCTCTTGTCGCATTTATCTCCTACATGAAAATGTTCTTCAGGCCGATAAGGGATATTGCGGATAAATATAACATCCTTCAAAACGCAATGTCTTCTGCAGAAAGAATATTTCTTATTCTTGACAACAGGGAAGACCTTCCGGAATCTTCCAGAAAACTATCCTGCGAACACTGCCTTGACAAAATAGAGAGCGTCGAATTCAGGAATGTTTCTTTCAGTTATGTACCGGGAGAGCCTGTGCTCAGAGACATCTCCTTTATCATTGAGCCAGGGGAAAAAATAGCTGTCGTTGGCCCGACAGGCACCGGAAAGACAACCCTTCTTAATCTTTTGACGAGGTTTTATGAACCTGATTCCGGCGCTATTCTCATAAACGGAAATGACATAAAAACATTTCCCCATGATCTCCTGCGGTCAAAAATGGCAATTGTAATGCAAGATTCTTTTTTGTTCTCGGGAACAGTTGGCGAGAATATTGCTAGAGGTAAAATAGGCAAAAGCGGCATATCAAAGGAAGAGGTAGAATATATCCTCGATGTTTTAAACTGCAGGCATATAATTGAAAGGCTCCCTTACGGAATAGATACTGTTTTATCAGAAGGAGGAAAATCGATTTCAAGCGGGGAGCGCCA
>JAHJQU010000224.1 GCA_018819005.1 Pseudomonadota bacterium
AGAGGCTCGGTTTCCAGCCACTTCCCGTTTTCATAATATTTACCTCGGGCCGTTACCTCCCTTATGTTTATTTCGGGATTGAAATTGGTGGCGAAGGGATGTCCGTGGTCACCCGCATTGCAGTCCATTATGTCGATGTAATGAATTTCATCAAAGTGGTTTTTGGCGGCGTGGGCGCAGAATATATTCGTGACGCCGGGATCGAACCCGCATCCCAGAAGCGCCATAATACCCTTTTCTTTAAACTTTTCATGGTAATCCCATTGCCATTTATAACAGAATTTGGCTTCATCGGGCGGCTCATAGTTTGCGGTATCGAGGTAATCAACACCCGTTTCAAGGCAGGCATCCATTATGGAAAGATCCTGATAGGGAAGAGCGGTATTTATGATAATCTCGGGAGATACTTTGCGTATGAATTCGACAAGTTCACTGGTGTTGTCTGCGTCAACTCTGGCTGTTTCAATTGGCTTTGAAAGTTGGCTTTTAATTTTTTCGCATTTATCGATAGTTCTGCTCGCAAGAACTATTTCCGAAAAAACTTCAGGAGCCTGGGCGCATTTATGGACAACAACCCCTCCCACTCCGCCTGCCCCGATAATAAGTACCTTGCTCATTGATTTTGTCCCTCCATATTTACCCGATACTGATGACCGCTTCTTTTCAATAGTTTTAATGATTTGAACTATATGCAATGGTTTATATTATGGTTGTTATTATAGAAACGCATGTATGTTGTGTCAATCAATAATGACAGAAAGAGATGCTTTCATGATCTGCTTTAAGCTGGTCGCGGCGGACCATGTTCCATTGTATGGCTAATCTTTCTTGATTAATAAAACACCTTACTTTAAACTTAAATAAAAATATGGTATACAATAATTTACAATTTGCATGTTTTTTTTATCAGGCTTGACATATTTTTCCAGGGAATCTTAAAAAGATAAAGATATAACGATAAAATCGGAGGTATATTCCATGTCATATTCAAAAAAGAATAAGCCTATGAAAAAGAGCAACCTGTTCAGAGACTGGGGCACTTTCAACAAGGGAACAGACTGGAGGAGCATACAAATTTCTTTTGCCAACCATCTTGAATACTCTCTTTCGAAGGATCAGTACACAGCAACTGAACGCGACCTCTATCTCTCTCTTGCGCTTGCAACCCGGGACCGGCTTATTGAGCGCTGGATCCGTACACAGCAGCTCTATTACAATCATGATGTTAAAAGGGTTTACTATCTTTCGGCCGAATATCTTATGGGACGTCTTTTGATCAACAACCTGATCAATCTTGGAATTTACCATGAAACAAAGAGAGCAATGGAGGAAGTGAATATAGAGCTTGAAGATCTTGCTGAAAACGAACCTGATATGGGCCTTGGAAACGGCGGGCTTGGAAGGCTTGCATCATGCTTTCTCGATTCCATGGCGACTCTTGAAATACCTGCTTACGGGTATGGCATAAGGTATGAATTCGGTATTTTCGACCAGGCTATACGGAATCTGGGACAGGTCGAGCTTCCTGAAAACTGGCTCAAGTATGCAAATCCCTGGGAGATTGCCCGGCCCGAATACAGCTTTAACGTTCATTTTTACGGAAGAATCAAGCAGATAATACTCCCCGACGGGAAGCTGAAAACAGAGTGGGCCGACACCAATGATGTGATAGGCATCGCCTACGATATTCCGATAGACGGCTATGATAACAATACAGTCAATACTTTAAGGTTATGGTCTGCAAGAGCCTCAAAGGAATTTGACCTTAAATATTTCCAGCACGGAGATTATCTCAAGGCTGTTGAGGAGAAGAATATTTCCGAGAATATCTCAAAAGTTCTCTATCCGAATGACGAGTTGTTTGAAGGAAGGGAATTGAGGCTCAAACAGGAGTATTTTTTTGTTTCCTGCTCGATTCAGGATATTGTAAGACGCTATCTTGTAAACCACGACACTTTCGACGAGTTTCCCGACAAGGTTGCCATACAGATGAACGACACTCATCCCGCGATTGCAATTCCTGAGCTGATGCGGCTGCTGCTTGATGAGCATGGCCTTAACTGGGAAAAAGCCTGGGATATCACATCAAGAACGTGTGCATATACTAATCACACCCTTCTTTCGGAAGCCCTCGAAAAATGGCCCGTTCCCATGTTTGAATCTCTTCTTCCGCGCCACCTCCAGATAATATACGAGATAAACCGCAGGTTTTTGCGCGATGTTGCTGTCCGTTATCTGGGCGACGAAAACCGGATGCGCGGAATGTCGATTATCGAAGAGGATACGGAAAAGAGAATCCGCATGGCGCACCTTGCCATAGTCGGATCGCATTCCGTAAATGGGGTGGCTGCGCTTCACAGCAGGCTGCTTAAGGAAAAAGAGCTGAAAGATTTTGACGAGATGTATCCCGGCAAGTTCAACAACAAAACAAACGGAATAACTCCCCGCAGGTGGCTTCTTGCCGGAAACCCGAGGCTTTCCGAGCTTATTACCTCGCGAATAGGAAATGAATGGGCCAAAGATCTGTATCAGCTTCGTAAAATTGAGCCTTTTATTGAGGATTCAGGTTTTGTTAAAGAATGGAAAGCTGTAAAGCTTGCAAATAAGGAGCAGCTTTCGAAGATTATACTGGATAATACCGGCATCCAAATAGATCCCGGTTCAATTTATGACATCCAGGTGAAAAGAATACATGAATATAAGAGACAACTGCTTAATATACTTCATGTTGTTTACTGCTGGCTGAAGCTCAAGCAGGAGCCTGATTTTTCGATGCACCCGCGTACTTTCCTTTTCGGAGGAAAGGCTGCGCCGGGATATTTTACTGCCAAAACTATTATCCGCCTCATTTGCCATGTTGCAGAAATGCTGAATCGCGACGCATCAACAAACAAGACAATCAGAGTCGTGTTCATTCCCAATTACCGGGTTTCTCTTGCAGAAAAAATATTCCCTGCCGCGGATCTCTCCGAGCAGATATCAACAGCAGGTTTTGAAGCTTCGGGGACTTCCAATATGAAATTTGCTTTAAACGGAGCGCTTACTATTGGAACTCTGGATGGGGCAAACATAGAAATAATGGAAGAGGTCGGCAGGGAAAACATATTTATTTTCGGATTGACCGCTGAGGAGGTCTCGGCAAGGCGGCAGGATTACAGCCCGCGGGAATATTATGTAAAGGATCCTCTCCTTGCAAGGGCGATAGATCTTATCCGTGAAGGATTTTTCAGCCCCGAGGAGCCTAATATATTCCACGGACTTATCGATCTGCTGCTCAATGACGACAGATATTTCATACTTGCCGATTTCGAATCTTATTATAACTGCAACAGGGATGTTGATACGCTTTACAGAGATCAGGACGCATGGACCAAAAAAGCGATATTGAATGTTGCGAGAATGGGCAAGTTTTCATCAGACAGAACAATCATGGAATATAACCGCGACATATGGCATGCGGACCCGTGGCCTGTGCTCAAGGAATAGAAGGGGAAAGGGCTGACCCCCATATATTGAACAAAGAGAGCTCAAAATGAAGACAATCAAAATCATGGAAGGATCACGGGGCGGAGAAGTCAGATGCCTTGCATGTTTTATGCGTTTTTGGCCCAGGAAGGGGACAGAAAGAGCAAAATGTCCGGGATGCGGGGTAGAGTGGAAAATTTCATGGTCTTATCCAAGGACTGCAAAGATCAGGGGTTCAGGTTGGGAAACCTATCCGACCGGCGATAAGATATAAGTATCCTGATGCTGGCCACCCCTGAACCCTCGACTCCTTGAACCCTTCAGTTTATCCTATTTTTAAAACAAGGCCTGCTCCTGTATCGCCTGCCGCGCATCCTCCCCATAGCAGATACCCGCCTCCCAACATAGCAACTTCTTCTATTCCTTCAATGATGCACCGTCCTGCCGTTGGAGCCTGGGGATGCCCGTAAATCAGGGAGCTTCCGTAGTTGTTGAAGCTGTTGACATCTATATTCATCTGTTGTGAAAGGTAAATGTCATTTGCTGCAAAAGGGTTGTGGGTTTTTATGGCTTTGACATCTTTAATAGTGATACCGGCCTTATCAAGGGCCATTTTTACAGCCGGAACGACGGCCATGGCCATAAAACCTTTTTTTGCCCTTGCATACCCATAGGATACTATCCTGATTTCCATTTTAGGATCGCTACTGAGCTCTCTGGCCTTTTCTTTTGTTGTTACAACTACCGCGCAGTTTCCGTCTGCCGGATGGGTCTGCGCTCCAAAAGTATGGGTTCCGTCGGGAAGAACCGTCTTTAATGCCGCAAGACCATCTTTTGTGCAGGGAGTAATTCCTTCATCGTCTTCGACCAGGATGGTCTTCTTCTTTGAAACATTTACTTCGACAGGAAACATATAACGTTTTTTGAAAGCCTTGTCATCCGCGAGAGATTCCATATACTGCTCGTAACGTCTCAGGGCAACGGCATC
>JAHJQU010000225.1 GCA_018819005.1 Pseudomonadota bacterium
CATATCCTTTTGCCTGTGCTTCAGAAAGCGCTGCTTCAAAAGTGCTTCCGTCATCCGTTATCTTCGACAGTATGTAGTTGCATGTGCCGTTTAATATTCCGATCATTGATTTAACCTGGTTCCCAACCAGGGACTCCCGCAGAGATTTAATGATCGGCATGCAGCCTCCGACGCTTGCTTCGTAGGCCACGTCAACGCCTCCGGCAGCGGCAGCCCTGAATATTTCATTCCCGTGAGAAGCGAGCAGGGCCTTGTTTGCAGTGACAACCTGTTTTTTATTGTCGATAGCCCTTAATATCAGTTCCTTCGCAATTTTTTCCCCGCCGATCATTTCAAGGATTATATCCGTTTCAGGATCATCAACAACCATAAAGGGATCTTTGACAAATACTCCCTCATCAAACCTGACCCCCCTGTCCCTTGCCGCATCAAGATCGGCAACATATTTCAAGTTCAATTCAGCTCCAACTCTCGAGCTGATAAGGTCTTTTTTCTCAATGAGTATTTTCGCGACCCCTGTTCCGACGGTCCCGCAACCCAGCAAACCTATGTTGATTTTTCTCATACCGATAACTCCCGTATCAAAAATCTACAGAATCTTTTTGATTCCGCGAACGGCCTGGTTAATGCGCATTGTATTCTCTATGAGAGCAAAGCGGACGTATTCATCCCCGTACTCGCCAAAACCGAGACCCGGCGCAACGGCCACCTGTGCCTCCTTGATAAGAAACTTTGAAAATTCGACCGACCCCATCTTAAGATATTTATCAGGGATTTTTCCCCATACGAACATAGTCCCTTTCGGGCTTTTAATGTCCCAGCCAACCCGGCCAAGACCATTTATAAGGGCATCCCTTCGCTCCTTATAGGTGTTGCATATTTCTTGTACGCAATCCTGAGGCCCGTTTAAGGCGATAATAGAAGCTATCTGTATCGGCTGGAATACACCATAATCAAGGTAGCTTTTGATCCTGCGCAGGGCGGCAACAATATCCGGATTTCCGACACAAAAACCTACTCGCCAGCCGGGCATACTGTAACTCTTTGAGAGAGAAAAGAATTCGACTCCAACATCTTTCGCACCTTTCACCTGAAGAAAACTCGGAGCTTTATAGCCGTCAAAAATAAGGTCGGCATATGCGAAATCATGAATGACCATTATATCGTGCTCCTTTGCGTAATCGACGATCTTCTCGAAAAAATCGATGTTCACAACTTCGGTGGTCGGGTTATGGGGATAGCTTATTATAAGAACCTTTGGCTTGGGCCATGTCTGTCTCGTGGCAGTGATAAGATTCTCAAAAAAATCACACCCGGGTCCGACCGGAATACCCCGGACATCTCCCCCCGCAATAATTGCAGAATACGGATGAATCGGATAAGTCGGCGTGGGGGTAAATATAACATCACCAGGCCGTATTGTAACAAGAATAAGATGGGATAACCCCTCTTTAACCCCTATTGTAACAATCGCCTCATTATCAGGATCGATATCAACATCAAACCTTCTCTTGTACCAGCCCGCTATGGCCATTCTGAGTTTGGTTATGCCCATTGAAGCAGAATAGCGGTGGTTGGGCGCCTTCTGGGCAGCCTCAGTCAGCTTTTCAACAATATGCGGCGGGGTTCCGAGATCGGGATTTCCCATTCCAAGATCTATTATGTCCTCTCCGGCATGCCTCGCATCCATTTTAATCTTATTGACGGTTGCAAAAACATACGGAGGTAAACGGTCAAGCCTGGCAAATTTATTCTTCATATCAGATCCTCATCTGTTTGAGACCTTTGCATAACGCCCCCTTTTGCCCGATTTCATCGTCAGGCACAAATTTCAATCCTCGAAATACTCAATGTATTCCCGCGGTTAAAATTATCGCCTTCCTTGAACTTGAGCAAAAATGAATGTTCTGCAGAGGTCTCTGTTTCATATTGTTAAAGTTGACGGCTTCGTAAAAAGTCATTCTGCTGTGTTGCACTTCATCTTTCGTCATTGCAGCGTACCAGTATGTACGCTTCATTCCTCAAGATTCGTGCGCCTTGCATAATGAACTTTTTACCTTGCCGTCTGAATTCCGACTTACAAGTCCATCAATTTTAGGTTTAGTTACAATATACTGCACAACAAGTCAAAAAAATTGTTTTGACTTTTATCACGAATCGTTTTAAATCTCTGCATCTTTCAACCAGCAAGTCTGATATGCTTACCTTAATAATGCATACCCAAATAAGCCGGTACTTTTTGTATATTCCTGTTGGACAGTTATTTTGCCTGGCGGATGAAAGTCTGGGTATTGGGATGTTGTAACCTCTTTTCAGGCTTGCTTATTTTGTTAATGAAATGGAGTTTTAAATGGCCGATTCGCTTACTTACGCAGATGCAGGTGTAAACATTGAAAAAGCAAACAAGCTGGTTGAATCAATAAGGGAAATTGCCAAAAAGACCATGAGGCCCGGTGTAATAGGTGAAATCGGAGGATTTGGCGGACTCTTTTCAATCAACACGACTAACCTGCAGAAACCAGTTCTTGTCAGCTCAACCGACGGAGTGGGCACAAAACTTAAAGTAGCCTTCATGATGGGCAAACACGATACTGTTGGTATCGATCTTGTTGCTATGAGTGTTAACGACATCATAGTTCAGGGCGCTGAACCTCTCTTCTTCCTTGATTACTTTGCCACGGGAGAGCTTGATACTGGAATCGCCGCTGATGTTATTACGGGTATCGCGGAAGGATGCAAACAGGCCAAATGCGCGCTTTTAGGCGGTGAAACAGCAGAAATGCCCGGATTTTACAAGAAGAACGAGTATGATCTTGCCGGATTTGCTGTCGGAATTGTTGACTATGACAAAATTATTGACGGTTCCGATATTCGCATGGGGCACAATCTTATAGGAATCGCATCAAGCGGGCTCCACAGCAATGGATATTCGCTTGCCAGGAAGATATGTTTTGATGTTCTGAAATTAAAAACAGACTCATACGTGCCCGAACTTGGGAAAACCATAGGAGAAGAGCTTATCACTCCCACGCGGATATATTCAGAAATAATTCTCAGCTTTTTAAAAGAGTTGCCCATTCATGGCCTTGCCCATATCACGGGAGGAGGGTTGTCGGAAAACATTATCCGTATAATACCCGAAACGTGCATGGTAAGGATCATAAAGGAAAGCTGGGAGGTGCCCCCTGTTTTTCATTTTTTGAAAGAGGCCGGAAATATCTCCGAAGAAGAGATGATGAAAACATTTAATAACGGAATAGGCATGGTTGCAATCGTTCCTGAAAAATCAGCGCAGGAAATAATGGAACGCCTTGGCGCCATAAACGAAAAGGCTTTTATCATAGGGGATATTGCGGAGAGAAAAGCTTCACAGAAACAAATAAAATGGATTTAACAGGTAAAGACATTAATAAGGACAACCGGAAAGCGATAAAAATCTATCCTGTTAAAAAGAACCTTTTAAAGTTTTTGAACTGGCTCTCAAAGGGACAAAAAGGACAGACCATCTGCAAATCATGAACTGCCGGTTCAACCGGCGCCAGGAAGGCGCCTTGATTTTCTCATGATAATTCTAGGGATTGAAACATCCTGCGATGAAACAGCTGCCGCAGTAGTAGAAAACGGAACCGGAATATTATCTTCAGTCGTATTATCTCAGATTGAAGTTCACCACCCGTACGGGGGTGTTGTCCCGGAACTGGCCTCCAGAAAACATATCGAAGCCATAGTCCCTGTTGTAAGGGAAGCCATAAAAAGCTCGGGTATCGCATCTGACCGCCCCGATGCAATAGCGGTCACGCGGGGACCCGGCCTTATAGGCTCTCTCCTGGTCGGTTTTTCATTCGCAAAAGCCTATGCCTTTGCGCTCAACATTCCGTGGACGGGCGTCAACCATCTGGAAGGACACATCCTTTCCGTTTTTCTTGAACCTGATCCGCCCCCTTTTCCTTTTATTTCACTTCTCGCTTCGGGAGGACATACCGGTATTTATCATGTTGCTTCTTACACAAAAATGGAACTGATGGGACAAACCCGCGATGATGCTGCAGGAGAAGCTTTTGACAAGGTTGCAAAAATGCTTGGACTCGGATACCCTGGTGGAAGCATTATAGGAAAAACAGCAGAAAAAGGCGATCCTCTTAAAATCAATTTCCCCAGAGCCTATCTCGACAAGTCTGGCTTTGATTTCAGCTTCAGCGGGATAAAGACTTCGGTCAGCCGCTTTATCCAAACCCATGAATATGAGTACAAAGATATGATTCCTGATATAGCAGCAGGATTCCAGGAAGCAGTCGTTGATGTTTTGTCCTACAAGCTAATCAATGCTGCAAAAGAGAAAGGCTGCGAACATATTTCAATATCAGGAGGAGTTGCCGCAAATAAAAGGTTAAGGGAAAAGACAAATATTGAAGCTGCTTTATCCGGCATGAAGGTACATATCCCAGACTCTTCTCTTTGCGGAGACAATGCAGCCATGATAGCTGCTGCAGGTTATCACAGGCTGATAAACGGAGTTGCTCAGGATTTGAATCTGGATGTTTTTTCAAGAGCGCTTTAGTTGTTTTATTTTTGCGTCTAAGTGTGAAAAATTTAATTTTTTTTTAGATCCGGCTTGTCCGGGTTGTAAAAGGAGCTATATAACATGGCCATAAATAAAATTCTCCGGGCAGCAGTAATAATATGCGTCTCTTTTCTTTGTGCGTCCTGTGCCATTAACAAACTTGACAACTCCCTTGATTACAGGACGCGCCCCCTTCCTCCTTCAAAACCTTTCGAGGGTGTGCTTGGTGTCGATGATTTTATTGATTTAAGGCCTCAGGGAACAACAAGTGATGCAAAGAAATGGATAGGGTTTATTCCCGGAGTATTGTGGATCGATTTTGTTTCAGAAACACCGGATACTTATACAGGTTTTTCATCATACAATTCCTTTCCTTTCAGGTCATCCTTTGCAAGGGCAATATACAGGAACATCAGTGAAAATGCTCTTTTCGAAAAAGTCATTTACCTCCCGGAGGATAAATATGAAAAGACAGCTTGGCGGCTGGAAGGAATACTCAGGCAAACAACACTCAAAGAGAGGGGATATTACTACGGATCGGGTTTTTATGCATGGTGCACCCGCATAATCGGCCTTCCTTATGTTTCTTATGAATTAGACCTTGATATACTGCTCCGATTAAGGCGCATAAGTGATGATAAAATTATCTGGACCCATGAACTGAAAGGATCAAGGATTGACAGGTATTATAACATATACCAGCTTATGTCAGGAAAAGATGAGAAGCATATTCTCTCTTATAATTTTTCAAAAATTCTGGAGGAAAAAATGCCTCCTGCCATTGAATCC
>JAHJQU010000226.1 GCA_018819005.1 Pseudomonadota bacterium
ATGCTGTTTAAAACCGGTGCTATAAAGCGTCTTGGGCGAGTTGAAGATGGAAATACTGCCATGGATTTTGAACCGGAAGAATTAAAACGGTTAATAAGCATCAGCAGCGGGTTTCATCAACTTAACTGGAAAAAACATGTTGTTTCACTTATTGATACGCCGGGAGATCAGAATTTTTTTACTGATACGATGAACTGTATGCAAGGCGCTGATGGAGCTATAGTTGTAATTGATGCCGTTGACGGCATAAAAGTTCAAACCGAGTTGGCATGGGACTATGCAAAGGAATTTGGCCTTCCATGTGCCATATTCATCAATAAATTAGACAGGGAACGCTCTGATTTTGCTCGTACATTAAAAGATGCGGTAAGTGTTTTTGACCCCAAACCAATTATAATTCAATTGCCGTTGGGATCTGAAAATAATTTCAGGGGAGCCGTAGATCTTATCACCATGAAGGCGCATGTTTACGGTACTGGCGGTAAAGTCACAATTGGCGATATCCCGGCAGACATGATTGAATTGGCTAACAGGGAAAGAGAAGCTCTTATTGAAAATGTTGCTGAAGCAGATGACAATCTTATTGAACGATATCTTGAGGGAGAAACTCTTTCCGATGATGAAATAAGATCGGCTTTAAGAAAAGGCACAATATCAAGAGCATTTATCCCCGTTATTTGTGGTTCGACAATTAAAGATATATGTATAGATCTTTTACTTGACCTGATCATAAATTGCATGCCTTCTCCAAACGAAAGAACACCCAAAAAAGGTGTTAACCCGAATAATGGCGAAACAATCGAACGAACCCCTGATCCCGATACTCCATTTTCCGCCCTTGTGTTTAAAACAGTTGCCGATCCATATGCCGGGCGCCTCTCAATAATTAAAATTGTTTCAGGTTCACTTGGAGAAAGCGGTAATTTTTACAATGCAAACAAAGAAACAAAAGAGCGTTATAATCAGCTTCTCACGATAGCCGGCAAGGAACAAAAACCCATTACCGAAGCAGGCGCCGGAGAAATTGTTGCTGTTGCAAAACTCAAGGAAACCACGACCGGAGATACTCTATGTGACGAAAACAATAAAATTAAATTTGAAAGCATAAAACCGCTGCCTACACTCATATCTTTTGCTGTAGGATCAAAAGTTAAAGGTGAGGAGGATAAAATATTCCTTTCTCTTTCAAAGCTGCTGGAAGAAGACAGCGCGTTGAAAATCGAAAGAAACGCGGAGACCAAGGAAATACTCCTGTCAGGAAGAGGCCAGGTTCATATAGAAGTTGTGGTTGAGAAGGTAAAAAGAAAATTCAATGTCGATGCCCAGCTCAACACTCCCAAGGTCCCATACAGAGAAACAATTAAGAAAAAAGTCAGAGTTCAGGGAAGGCATAAAAAGCAGTCCGGTGGACACGGTCAGTTTGGTGATTGCTGGATCCAGATGGAGCCTTTGCCGAGAGGAAGCGGGTTTGAATTTGTTGATGCCATTGTCGGTGGCTCTATTCCACGGCAATATATTCCCGCTGTTGAAAAAGGCATTATTGAATCAAGCCAGAAAGGCGTTCTTGCCGGATTTACGTGTGTCGATTTCAGAGTAACTCTTGATGACGGGTCTTTTCACGCTGTTGATTCATCTGAAATGGCTTTTAAGATTGCCGGATCCATTGCCTTTAAAAAAGCCGTTCAGGAAGCAAAACCCGTACTTCTTGAGCCGATAATGAAAGTCTCAATTACGACCCCTGATGAATACATGGGCGATATAATGGGAAACCTCAACAGCAGGCGTGGCAGAGTTCTTGGAATGGACACTGCCGGTAAAAATCAGGTAATTTTGGCAAATGTTCCGATGTCTGAATTTCTGACATATGAGCCGGATCTGAGATCAATGACAGGTGGCCGGGGAATTTACACCATGGAATTTTCACATTATGATGAAGTTCCTGCTCAACTTGCAGAAAAGATTATTGAAGAAGCAAATAAAGAAAAGGAATAACAGACGCCATCAGACCGATATCGGAATTATAAATGAGAAAGTGGACCCTTTACCGGGTTCACTTTCCACCCATATTTTACCGTGATGATAATCAACAATTCGCTTTGTTATAGTCAAACCTAAACCGGTTCCGCGCGGGCGCCCCAATTTCGTATTAATCACCTGCTTGAATTTTTCAAATATCATATTCTGATGTTCGCGGCTGATCCCTATGCCGTTATCCGAAACATCAATCCTTAAGTATTTATTTTTTCCGCTCAGTTTTATATTAATATTTCCATCTTTATTGTCGCAAAATTTTACCGCGTTTGAAACAAGGTTGACCATTACCTGTACGAGTCTGTCTCTGTCGCCTGATACAAGAGGCACGGTAGCCGGTAAATCCAGATTTACTCTTATATTTTTTTCATGAATAAGCTGGCTTGTGGCATTAACGGCTTCATTGACTATATCTTTTAAATCAATCAGGGAAATCTGCCATTCCATCCTGCCCGATTCCATTTTCTGATAATCCAGAATCTGGCTGATAAGACGGGTTAATCTTTTGCTTTCATTAATTATTATCCCAGTAAAATTGCTGTGCTTTTCAGGACTTATATCCGGATTTTCATGAAGTATTTCAGCAAGAGATCTCACCGAAGTAAGAGGCGTCCTTAATTCATGCGTAACAGTTGAAATAAATTCATCCTTGAGCTGATCAAGCTCTTTGAGCCTTTCATTTGCGGCCTTTAACTCCGAGGTTGCTTTTTCAAGCTCCCGTGAATACGCGATAACCTGTCTTGTTTCATCCAGAATATCCATCACTTCATCAATGCCGATGGGTTCTTCTTTGACAACCGAATCGACCATGACGCGCGCTGAAGCCGATCCTATGATCCCGGCAAGCAGTTTTTCAGCATAACTTACAAGTCCGGCATCTGCCGTTAAAGCTGCTTTCCAGTCGATGTTGCGCTTTTCCGCATATAAAGAAAAAGCTTCGTCGGCCCTTTGTTGCCCGAGAAACCTGCTCAGAAGAGACCGCAGATCAGGAACCGATGCAGTTCTCCTCCATATCGGAGATTCATCCGTTTCGCCTGAATGTCTGAATACATCCACGAAAAGGGTGGCCTGACTGTGTTCAATGGCAGTCGGACGGCTGTACATAGATACTCCTATGTAGGCGCCTATATTAGCAAGCATGCTCCAGAACAACGAATGAGCTATGTGATCGAAATTCTGAAGCCCGAAAAGCTGGAAGGGTTTTAAAAACTCTATTCCGAAAGGTCCTTCAGTTACAAAACTCTGGGGAAGAAAACCGGCCTGAACAAGGGATGGGAAAACGAGTGTGTATGCCCATACCAGAATACCCGCGAGCAATCCGTATAAAGCCCCTGCCCTCGTTCCTCTCTTCCAGAAAATGCCTCCGAGTATGGACGGGGCAAATTGCGCGACTGCGGCAAACGATACAAGGCCTATCGATACCAGGGCATAAAACTCACCGATGAACCGGAAATACATATAGCTGAGAAGCAGTACCAGGACTATGCTGCCCCTGCGTATTGAAAGCAGAATGCTGCTTAAATCGGCTCGTTTTGATATCTGGAAAAACTGCATGCGTATAAGAACCGGCATGGCAAGATCATTGCATATCATGGTTGAGAGCGCGATTGTTTCAACAATCACCATTCCCGTGGCAGCCGACAAACCGCCGATAAAAACAAAAAGAGCCAGCCCTTCCTTATGTTCGACCATGGGAAGGGTGAGCACAAATGTATCGGCGTCCACTTTCCCAATTCCGAAATGAAGAACTCCGCCCAGCGCAATCGGCATAACAAAAATATTTATAGCAAGAAGGTACAAAGGGAAAAGCCATATGGCCTTGTTCAAGTGCTCTTCATTAACATTTTCAACAACGGCCACCTGGAATTGTCGCGGAAGAAACATTATAGCCATCATTGACAAAAATATATATATGCTCCAGTCCGTATAGGCTCCCGGGCTTTCTCCCATCGTAAATAGTTTTTTTAATTCGGGAACAGCCTCGGCTTTTCTGAAGACATCCCCGAAACCGTCATATACTCCATAAGTGACAAATATACCGACCGCAAGAAAGGCAATAAGCTTTACCATCGATTCGAAGGCTATTGCAGCCACAAGCCCTTCATGGCGTTCTGTAGCTTCAAGATGACGGGTTCCGAATAGAATTGTAAATATCGCAAGCAGAAGCGCGACATAAAAAGCCGTATCGGCAAGCACCGGTATATCCGCAAAATGAACCGGGTCTGATATCAGCGGATATTGCCTGATAAGAAGATAGCTGGTAGAAATCGCCTTAAGCTGAAGAGAAATATAAGGTATAATTCCAAGAACCGCAATAATCGTTACGATTCCTCCGAGAGTTGTGCTTTTGCCATAACGTGAAGCAATGAAATCGGCTATAGAGGTTATCCGGTGAACTTTGCTTATCCTGATTATTTTTCTTAACACAAACCAGCCGAGAAAGGCTATGAGTGTCGGACCTATGTAGATGGTGAGAAATCCGGGTCCGGTGTTGACGGCTCGTCCTACGCTTCCATAAAATGTCCAGGCCGTGCAGTAAACCGCAAGCGACAGCGCATATATATACGGATTGCTTATAATGCTTCGCCCGATATCAGCCCTTTTGTCGCCATAGTACGCAATCGCAAAAAGGAGCCCGATATAGCCGAATGAGACCGAAAGAATGGTTCCTGTCTCAAGCATAATGGCGCCTCAGTCCCTTATGTCGGGAAATTTGTTATATTGAGGATACCGATTTATAATAACAACCAGTATAATCGATATTATCCAGACAAAAAAAAGATACAGATATAAAACTGGAATACCCGATATCGTGTTTGAAATATTGAATAGAGATAAAATCGGATAATTGTAGAGAACAACAACAAACAAAAACAAGCCTACCAAGCGTCTGCTTTTTTCCTTATCGAAGGTCATCGGCTAATCTCCTTGGGAGGCCTTTGCATAACACCCCCTTTTGTCCGATTACTGTGTCAGGCTCAAATTTTAATCCTCGAAATACTCCAATGTATTTCTGTGGTTAAAATTATCGCCTTCCTTGTACTTGGCCAAAATTGGGCGTTCTTCAAAGGTCTCCCTGGCTGTTTTCGTTCAAGCATTTTTTACATGGGGCATAACCATCCCGATAAGCATCCCGTTTCCCTTTATAGATTTTTATGCCGTTCTTGTCAATTTTTCCTGCAAACGGGCAACTCTTTAAATGAAATCGTTTTGATCTGCTGTTTCCTATATATTTCCCTGGTTCATCATTCATGCTCTGCCACATGCCTTTATTTGATATCAGGGCATTTTGCTGTGACTTTAAAAACAGTTTTTCGTATTTTGCATTAGGTTTCCTGGGCAGACAATAAGCATATCCTGCTGCTATCATAGCATTATTAATAAAAGTTCCGTCCGGCAAAAAGACATACGCAAGCAACCGGTTATACTGGTCATATTTTTCATTGTCGAATTCGAGGCGAATTTTTTTCAGATAAACCAGTCCCCGGTTTAATTCTCTTGCTTCATCCCCGAACGGTTCCGCTTTTGAATATTTGCTTTTAACTTCCGGCGCATTTATGCCTATGTATCTTATACGCCCTCCATCACTCAAAACAATAGTATCACCGTCATCAACCCATCTGACTTCATAAAACTCGGAGCATTCGCCATAACTTCCTGAACATAACAGAATGAAAAGAAAACCGGTAACGATTATATTACAACAAATCCGGTCGGTTAATCTCATTATATAACCCTAAAAATTTATCTGAAAGGATTTACAGGATTTGACGGATCAACTTGCATCAGGCCGCTCCAGAAGAGCGGCCTGAAAAAATCCTTACGCCTCCCGACATTCGATGCCCGATATTCGATTTTCTCGCCGAAGGCGACACAATCCTGTCAATCCTGTTAATCCTGTCTAAAAAACTTTAAGTCCGCAATGCAGTATGGCGCTCTTGTCAAGCATCGCAGCCAGCCCGCCTCTATCTTTTGGAACAAAACCGGCTGCCTTTTCCCACACCTCGTCATCTTCCATACAGAAATAAACAAGTACATCGGGCGCTATTTCTTTTATCCATGCAACCATCTTTTGATAAAAGCCTATCCGGAGAGGTTTAAAATATCTCATCTTTCCATCAAGACCGGCAACAAATTCACCGTAGGGAATTTTTGAATCCGGAAAACGATTCTGTATTATTGATTTAAGAGCGGGCATAAAGCGGAACGTGCCAATACTTATCCATACGATATTGCCTGGAGAAACATATGAGAAGATGCTCCGGATAACCTTTTTATACTCTTCCTCACACCCGTCATACAGGATCACCGGGTCAAAATGGAATGCAACAGGATATCCCCATGATTCGCATGCCGCTGCAGCCTTAAGCCTTGCGGTAAGCGAAGAAGTTCGGCGTTCCTGTTCTTTTATTATTCTTTCCGTATTCAAAGACCAGGCGGCTATCGTTTTTTTGTTATGGCAAAGTCCTTTCAGAAGGTCAATGTCGGTTGTTTTTGTCTTAAGCTCAAGAACGGCTCTCGCTTGCTTCGAAAATTCCGGTATCAGGATGGTTGAAAGATCGGTCCATCTTTCCCATATCATACTGTCTGTAAATTCACCCGTTCCCACTCTTGAGACGGCTTCTTTCTTAAAAAGGGTATCAATTTCCTTTATAAGATCTTCATGGTTTACAAAGAACTGGAGGACGGGAGGGTGAAAATATGACTGGAGAATACAGTATGAACAATCCATGCTGCAGAAAGTTCCTATGTGCAGAATCTTATAACCGCAGCAAGTATAATAACTTGTTCCCGGGCATTCTTTTATGAATGAGCCCCTGTTTTTTGTTATGTAAAGAGTCTCTTTCGCCTGTTGAATGGGATTCTCTGAACCGGATATAAATTCATAAACTTTGTCCTGGCTTCCGACTGTTTCATAGGGCATATTATATCGCTGCAGCATCAATTTCGCAGCGGGAAAGTCAATCGCGTTTTCATCCATGAAAAGTTTTGTAATCTTCAAATTATCCGGTCGTTTTCTCCTTTCACTCACTTGAACCCCTGGACCCTGCCGAAGGCCCGCCAATCACTATGGCGGGAATCCTCGAACCCTCCCTTTTCATGGCATCCCTGTAAATTCAAAACTCAGTTTGGTCTGAATTTTTTCAATTTTTTTGAAAATCTCTTTTAACATGGTCTGTTCCATTCTGGAAAGCTTCTTCGGATTAATATAGTTGTCGGGCTTTGAATTTTCATCTATAACAGATGCGACCTGTCGTACAAACCTGAGTTGCATCATGAAGCTGTATGCCTGATCAATTTCATTGTAATCCTGCCAGGTTAGTACATTTTTCAAATAAAGCTGATAGAGCCTCTCCTGCGTGTTTGTTTCTTCAATACCGTTCTTTAACGCATATATTCTTGCGAAATCTACAACCGGCGTCATGGCGCTTTTAATATCAAGTGCATCCCGGTGCTCGCCCTTCGATTCTACAACAAAATTACGAAAAAAACCTATTGGAGGCTTGAAGCACAATGCGTTTTCCGAAAGATGCCGGAAAAAGCCTGCCCATCCTCCCAGTGATTTTAAAAGATATTTCCTTAACTGTACGGTAATATTTGAATCACCGTAAGCGCATCTGAAATCAAAAAAAATGCTTGCTTTAAGCAAATCTTCCGCTTCGGCAGTGTGTATCCAGGAATTGAAGTATTTTTTCCAGACAGATAAAGTTTGGCACCATTTAGGGTTCTTGGCCATGACATCGCCTTTACAAAACTCGTAGCCTGCCATGTCCAGCCACGTACAGACTTTCTCTCCGAAATTTAAAAAATATTTCCTGACTTCATCTTCTTTGTCTTCCGGAACATCATCAAAAATTATTGCATTATCCTGATCGGTTTTTAAAGTCTGTTCTTTTCTCCCCTCACTTCCCATTATCATGAATACGAACGGGGCAGGAGGAGGGCCAAGGTCATTAATTGCAAATTCGATGATTTTGTTCAAAATCGTATCCGAAATGGTTGTAATAAATCGCGTAACGTTTTTCGCTTTTGCTCCATTGTTGATGAGAGCCTGTACCAGTTTCGGCAAGCGCCTGTGTTTGTCTATGATTTCATCTATACTGTTCGCTGTGACTATTTCCCTCACGACAAAAAATGGGGATTGACCCTGTGCAGTCAAGAGATCCCTGTTTGTTACAATGCCTGTTACCTTCCCGTCGGAATCGGTAACCGCTATATGTTTTATATTCTGCTGCATCATCGCCATGAAAGCCTCAAATACAAGAGACTGCCCCGATATTTTGCACAAAGGTGATGACATTATATCCGCGGCGGGAAGTTTTATGTCGTAGCCTTTTGCGATGACTTTTTTTCTCAGATCATTATCGGTGACAACGCCGATAAATTCGCCGGAGTTGTCTGTTACAAAGATG